>NZ_KI271734.1:57317-67849 GCF_000469445.2 Oscillibacter sp. KLE 1745
GGAGCGCCGCAGCGCGAGACAGGAAAAGAGGAGCGGTTCAAATGCGCCCGTGTCCTCCAATCCAAGACGCACTACGCCGCGGGAATCCGCCGCTAAGTCTGCACCGCACCCCGCCGCGCCCGTCGGGGGACCCTCGCAAACACGCAGGCACCCTCTCGCGCCGCCCCCCGTACAGCAACTTTGCACGCATGTGTAAAGTTGCGGCCAAAGCGCCTTTTTCTCTTATACCGGGCGCGGCGCGTTCTCTTTTTGGCGCTGACAAAAAGAGAATGGGGGCGCATCTGCACGGCCGTCAGCATGGCTGATATTCCCCGCAGAAATAGAAGCCTTCCATTTTGAGTGAACCATAGAAAGGAATCCATTGTATGCGTGCAGTTGTGACACGGGTGGCCGGTGCCTCCGTAACCATTGCCGGGAACGTCAACGGCCGGATCGGCCGTGGCTTCCTGGTGCTGCTGGGCGTGGGACCCAACGACACCGAGGAGACCGCCGACCGCTTGGCGGAGAAAATCTGCAACCTGCGGGTCTTTGAGGATGAAAACGGCAAAATGAATCTGAATCTGGAGCAGACAGGCGGTGCCCTGCTGGTGGTGTCCCAGTTCACCCTGTACGCGGACACCTCCTCCCGCCGCCCCGGCTTTACCGGCGCCGCCAAGCCGGACGCGGCCATCCCCCTGTATGAGCGATTCATGGCTCACTGCAGGGAGCGGGGCTTCGACGTTCAGCATGGGGAGTTCGGCGCTGATATGCAGGTGGACTCCCGGAACGACGGCCCCGTCACCATCCTCTTCGACACAGAGCGGCCCTTATGAGGGAAGCGGCGCAGGGCGGCGGCGAAATGGCGCCGCCGGAGCTGGTGCGGACGTTCTATGAGACCGTGGTCTCCCAGCACCGTCTGGAGGACCTGCCCCGCTTCGTCGGGGAGGGCTGCATGCTCCGCCAGGGGGAGTGGACCACTCCCCTGGGTCCCGGCGGCATGGTGCGGCATCTGGCGGCTCTGCGGGAGACGTATCCGGATTACACGGTCCGCATCCTCCGCCAGCACTGGGCCGCGCCGTATGTCGTCTCCGAGTGTGTTATGAAGGGGACCCACCTGGGCCCTTGGCCCGGAACAGTCCCCACGGGAAAACGCCTGATCTTCACCGGCGTGAACATCGACCGGGTGGAGGGCGGAAAGATCGTGGAGCACGGCGGCGCTGTGAACACCTTTGAGACCCTGTGGGACGCGGGCATGATCCGCCCTGCGGAGTGACAGGGCATTTGTCCATTCCACACATGGGCGGGCGGGATTTCCGCCGCCTGCCTCTGATATTTTCATTTGGCAAGGGA
This sequence comes from Oscillibacter sp. KLE 1745, assembly GCF_000469445.2. Classification (NCBI taxonomy): domain Bacteria; kingdom Bacillati; phylum Bacillota; class Clostridia; order Eubacteriales; family Oscillospiraceae; genus Oscillibacter; species Oscillibacter sp. KLE 1745. The sequence continues at coordinate 58,647 of NZ_KI271734.1, forward strand.
GGTCTCCCATGAAGATCAAGTGCTTGCAGGTGGGCCCCATCGGCACCAACTGCTATCTCCTCTGCGACGAGGATGCCAAGACCTGCGCCGTCATTGATCCCGGCGGGGATGGGGCGCGGATCGCCGCCGCGGTGGCGGAAACCGGCTGTGTGCCCTGCACCATCCTGCTGACCCACGGCCACTACGACCACACCGGCGCTGTGGGAGAGCTCCAGGCCAAATGGCCGGAGACCCCGGTGTATCTGAATCGCCGGGATGTGTACGCCGATGCCTGCACCCAGCAGCTGTTCCCGCTCCTCAGCGGGGACGTGCGGGACTACGACGAGGGGGACACGGTGGCTGTGGGCGGCCTGACGGTGACCGTTCTGGCCACCCCCGGCCACAGCGAGGGGTCTGTCACCCTCCGGTGCCAAGACGCCCTCTTCTGCGGGGATACGCTCTTTGCGGGCTCCTGCGGCCGGACGGACTTCCCCGGCGGGTCCATGGAGAAGATGATGGCCTCTCTGCGGCGGCTGGGGCAGCTGGAGGGAGACCTCCGGGTCCTGCCCGGCCACATGGAGGCATCCACCCTGGACCGGGAGCGGCGCTGGAACCCCTATCTGCTCCAGGCCATGCAGTGAGGAGGGCGCGCCCATGAAACTGGTTTTCCGCGGCCATGACGAGCGGTATGTGGTGGAGCAGAGCCTGATGAATCTGTTCCCCGGGGAACTGCCTGTCTACGAGCCGATCACCCCAGGCGATGACAGCTGGGCTGTGATCTCGCTGGAGGAGACGGGGGACCTCTGCCGGGTGGCGGTGTCCCTCTGCCGGGGCGGCAAGACCACCGAGCAGACTTATCAGGAGCCCCTCTCCGGCGGCGATTTCCAGCGGGAGGGCCTCCGCCGCCACGCCGTCGGCGCCTGCTTCTTCCTGGCGGCCCGGGCGGTCACCGGCGTGACGCCTCCCTGGGGAATGCTCACCGGCGTCCGGCCCGACAAGCCGGTGACCTGGGCCCTGGAGGACGGGAAGTCCCCGGAAGAGGCCCGGGCGTATTTGGAGGAACACTATTTCGTCACCCCCTCCCGGGCTGCCCTGGCCCTGGAGACCGGCGCCACCGCGGCCAAGGCCGCCCGGCGGCTGGAGAAGCGGGACATTGACGTGTACGTGGGCATTCCCTTCTGCCCAACCCGGTGCGCCTATTGCTCCTTTGTCAGCCAGTCGGTGGAGCGGAGCTTTGCCCTGGTGCCCCCTTATGTGGACGCCCTGTGTGGGGAGATCTCCGCCGGCGGCGAGATGGTTCGCCGGGCGGGACTGCGGGTTCGGACCTTCTACATGGGCGGCGGCACCCCCACCACCCTGACGGCGGAGCAGATGGACCGGGTTCTCACCGCTTTCGAGACCTCCTTCGACCGTACCGCCTGTGAGGAGATCACTGTGGAGGCGGGCCGGCCGGACACCATCACGGCGGAAAAGCTGGCGGTGCTCCGCACCCACGGGGTCACCCGGGTCTCGGTGAACCCCCAGACCTTTGAAGAGAACGTGCTGCGGGCCATCGGCCGGTGCCACACGGCTGCGGACATCGACCGCGCCATGGAGCTGGTGGCCCGGTGCGGCTTCCCCCACGTGAACATGGACCTGATCGCCGGACTCCCGGAGGATACGGCGGAGGGCTTCCGCCGGTCCCTGGACCGGTGCCTGACCTACGGCCCCGACGATATCACCGTCCACACCCTGGCGCTGAAAAAGGGCAGCCGCATCCTGACGGAGGGACTGCGGATCCCCGGCGCGGAGACGGTGGCCGAGATGCTGGATTACGCCTCTCCGACCCTCCGGACCGCCGGATACCGTCCCTACTACCTATACCGGCAGAAGTACATGTCCGGCAGCTTTGAGAACATCGGCTGGTGCCGCAGCGGCGGCGAGTGCTGGTACAACGTGGACATCATGTCGGAGCTGTGCTCCATCCTGTCCTTCGGCGCCGCCGGGTCCACCAAGATGGTGGTGCCGGGCACCAACCAGATCCAGCGGGCGTTCAACGTGAAATATCCCACCGAGTATATCCAGCGGCCGGAGAAGTGGCAGGCCAACCAGACTGCCTTCGCCGCCTTTTATGAAGCACTGTGAAAGGAGCATCGCCATGGCCTATTCCCTGAAAGAGATCAACGACGCTGTCCGCTCTGACCCCAAGGGCTTTGCGGAGGCGTGCGACGCCGCCTTTGCCAAAAAAGTGGAGACGGCGGCCCAGAAGATTGCCGATCACCGGAAGGAGTCCCGCATCATCCTGTTGTCCGGCCCCTCCGGCTCCGGCAAGACCACCACGGCATTGAAGATCGAAGAGCAGCTGGAGAAAATGGGCATCCAGACCCACACCATCTCCATGGACAACTACTTCAACACCATCGACCCGGAGACGGCGCCCCGGAACCGGGAGGGCGCCATCGACTACGAGTCTCCCTTCTGCCTCGACATCGAGCTGCTGAACCGACACTTCTCCATGCTGGACCGGGGGGAGACCATCCACGTGCCCAAGTACGAGTTCGCCCGACAGATGCGCTCCGACATCCTGTCTCAGCCGCTGAAGCTGGGGCCCGACGAGCTGGCTATCTTTGAGGGCATCCACGCCCTGAACGACGTGATCGTGGGAAAGAATCCCAAGGCCTTCAAGCTGTATATCGCGGCCCGGTCCAATGTGGTGGACGAGGACGGCGCCGTGGTGTTCCAGCACCCCTGGCTGCGCCTGTGCCGCCGGATCGTCCGGGACTACAAGTTCCGGGGCAGCGACGCCAACTTCACCCTGAAGATGTGGCCCAATGTCCGCCGGGGGGAAAAGCTGTATATCTCCCCCTATAAGGAGAATGCGGACTTGATGTTCGACTCCTCCCTGCCGGATGAGGTGGCGGTGCTGAAGCCCTTCGTGGTCCCCCTGCTGGAGGCGCTGCCCCAGGGCAAGTACGAGATCGCGGACGACATCCTCCGGGGATTTGAGCGGATCGAGATCATGGAGGAGTCCAACATCGCCCCCAGCTCCCTGGTGCGGGAGTTCATCGGCGGCAGCATCTATCCCAGCTGAGCGGGGCTGCCCCTCTGCCCCAATCTTTCTTTGGAGGTCATACAAGCCATGAATGAGCGGTTGCAGGAACTGCTGGACGCGGTGCAGCGCACTGCCTCCCAGGTGGGCGGCAGTGCGGCGGATGCCGCCTACGGCATGGGAAAGCGGGCGGGGGAGCTCCTGTCCGTGGCCAAGCTGAATATCCGGATTATGGACCTGAAGGGAGCGGTGAGCACCGCCCTGCGGGAGGTGGGGGAGATGATCTACGCCACCCACACCGGCACCCTCACGGAGTCCGAGGTACTGCTGGCAAAGCTTCAGGAGATCGACGGGCTCCGCCAGCAGATCGACCGGCTGGAGCGGGAGATCGCTCGGCTGCAGGGCGGCGCGGTGTGCCCCTTCTGCGGGGCGGCCGCCCGGAGCGGCGACGTATTCTGCCGGGAATGCGGCCAAAAGCTGTAAGGAGGAAGCGTAAGATGGAATATACATTCGCACAATATCAGGAGAGCGCCCAGGCGCTGAGAGACCGCCTGGGGGCGTTCCGCCCCCGGTGCCTGCTGATCTTGGGCTCCGGCCTGGGCTCTTTGGGCAACGAAGTGGAGTCCCCCATTGCCGTCCCCTATGAGGATGTGCCCCACATGAAGCGATCCACCGCCCCGGACCACGCGGGCCGGTTCGTGTTCGGCCGCCTGGCGGGTCAGGACGTGGCGGTGATGCAGGGCCGCCTCCACACCTATGAGGGCTGGTCCTTTGAGGATGTCAGCTATCCCGTCCGGGTGCTGCGGCTGCTGGGGGCGGAAACGCTGGTAGTCACCAACGCTGCCGGCGCGGTGAACACCGCCTTCTCTGCCGGGGACATCATGCTGATTACCGACCACATCAAACTCTTCGGTGTCAGCCCCCTTTGCGGCCCCAATCTGGAGGAGTTCGGCCCCCGGTTCCCGGACATGAGCCATGTGTACACGCCCCGACTCCAGGACAACGCCCGGGAGGCTGCGGAGGAGCTGTCCATCCCCCTGCGCCAGGGCGTCTATATGTACTTCCCCGGCCCCCAGTACGAAACGCCGGCGGAGGTCCGTGCCGCCCGGGCGCTGGGCGCGGACGCCGTGGGCATGTCCACGGTGCCGGAGGCCATTGTGGCCGCCCACTGCGGTATGGATGTGCTGGGCTTCACGCTCTGCACCAATATGGGTGCCGGGGTGCTGGACCAGCCTCTTTCCTCCGACGAGGTGCTTGCCGCCGCCGCCACGGCGGGGCCCCGGTTCTCTGCCCTGGTAAAGGCGTGTCTGGCCCGGTTATAAACGGCAGCGGCAGGCCATAGGCTCATAGGGGCAGCAGATTCCGCCGCCCTAGTTCTCTGTTGTAATTTGAGGTAATCGCTTCATGTCTAATCAAAAAAAGCAATCCTTCCTGGGCGGCGCCGCCATCCTGGCCGCAGCTGTCGTTGTGGTGAAATTTATCGGGTTCTTCTACAAAGTCCCCCTGAACAACATCCTGGGCGGCCCCGGCAAGACGTATTTCGACACTGCCTATAAGATTTACAATTTCCTGTTGACCTTCTCCACGGCGGGCCTGCCTCTGGCCATCTCCAAGCTGACCAGCCAGGCCCATGCCCAGGGACGGGAGAACGAGAAGCGGAAGATCTTCCGCACCGCCATCGTGCTGTTTTTCGTCCTGGGCACGGTGGGCGCCCTGTTTATGTTCTTTCAGGCAGAGGGCTTGGCGGGGTTTCTGGAGAACAGCCTGGCGGCCCAGCCCATCCGGGCGCTGGCTCCGGCGGTGTTCTGCGTGTGCCTGCTGGCCTGCATGCGGGGCTACACCCAGGGCCAGGGCAACATGACGCCTACGGCGGTTTCCCAGGTACTGGAGGCGCTTTTGAAACTGGCCATCGGTCTGCCGCTGGCGTGGTATGTACTGCGCATCGGCATGAGCCTGGAGATGGGCGCCGCCGCGGCCATCCTGGGCGTCACGGCGGGCACGGCGGTCTCCATGCTGTTTTTGGTGGGATATTTGGCGAAGCACCGGAATCGGACACAGTCCCTGGATGTCCCCTCCGGCAGCAGCCATCTGATCCGGCAGATCCTGGCCATTGGCATCCCCATCACCCTCAGCAACTCCGCAATGAGCATCCTGAACATCATCGACACCAAGATCGTCATGGGCCAGCTGCAGAACGCCCTGCTGCTGTCGGAGGAATCGGCCGCTGCCCTGAACGGCCAGTACAGCATGGCCATGGATATGCCCAACATGGTGGCCTCCTTCGTGTACCCGGTGACCATGAGCTTGATTCCATTCGCGGCGGCGGCTCTGGCCCGGCAGGACCATGCCGGAGCGGACCGGATCATCTCCTCCGCCTTCCGCATCATCGCCATTCTGGCCCTGCCGGCGGGCATCGGCCTCAGTGTCCTCTCCACGCCCATCATGGTCCTGGTGCTGCCGGCCCAGCGGGAGGATGCCCTGGCGGCGGGCCCCCATCTTCAGGTGCTGGGCATCGCCCTCATCTTCATCTGCCTGATGATCCTGACCAACGCTATCCTGCAGACCTACGGCAAGGAGAAGCTGCCCATCTTCACCGTGATCGTCGGCGGCATCGTCAAGATCATCATGAACTATTTCCTGGTGGGGAATCCGGACATCAACATCCACGGCGCACCCATCTCCACGCTATGCTGCTATCTGGTGATCGTGGTACTGAATCTGTTCTTCGTGTGGAAATACTCGCCCCAGAAGCCACGGTATCTCGAAGTTTTCGCAAAGCCCGTGGCCGCTTCCCTGCTCATGGGCGGCGCGGCCTGGGCGGTCTATGGCCTGGCCAGCCGGGTGCTGGATGGGGCTTTCCTCGCCTTGGCACAGCAGATGTTTGCGGATCCGGATAAGATCCAGCTCTGGTCCGTATATCTGGCCAACGCCGCCTGTGTCCTGCTGGGCATCCTGGCCGGCGTGATCGTCTACGGTGTGCTGGTGATCGCTCTGCGGATCCTGCGGGCGGAGGATGTGCGGTCCATTCCCCGCGGGGAAAAGCTTATTAAACTTCTGCACTTAAAATGAGAAACCGGGCGGCCGCGCCCCCTTCCCAAGGGGGCGATCCGCTAAAATTCCTTGAAAAATCAGGGGTTTCCCGTGAATTTTTCTTGCAAAGGCAGGCATCTTATGGTAGAGTTTCAGCGTAAGGATTTTTACAGCTACGAGGATTTTCTGGAGATCATGCGGCTGCTGCGGGCTCCCGGGGGTTGCCCCTGGGACCGGGAGCAGACCCACAGCTCCATCCGCCGGAACTTCCTGGAGGAGACCTATGAGGTTCTGGACGCCATCGACCACGACGACGCCAGCGGCATGTGCGAGGAGCTGGGCGACGTGTTGATGCAGGTGGCCTTCCATGCCCAAATCGAGGCGGAGCGGGGCCGCTTCACCATGGCAAATGTGGTGGACGGCGTGGCCCGGAAGCTGGTGTACCGCCATCCCCATGTCTTTGGGGACGTGCAGGCGGATACCTCCCAGCAGGTCCTGGCCAACTGGGACGTGCTGAAGCGCCGGGAGAAGGGCCAGCGGTCCACGGCGGACGCGGTGGAGGCCGTGCCCCACACGCTGCCTGCCCTGTGGCGGGCGGAAAAGATTCAGTCCAAGACCGCCAAGGCCGGCTTTGACTGGACAAGCTCTCTCCAGGCACTGGACAAGCTGGAAGAGGAGGTCCGGGAGCTCCGGGCCGCCCTGGAGGCCGGTCAGGCCGCCGACGCGCCCCACGGCATCCGGGAGGAGCTGGGCGACACGCTGTTTATGGCCGCCAAAATCGCCCAGATGTCGGGCGTGGACCCGGAGGACGCCCTCCACCGGGCCTGCGACAAGTTTGACCGCCGCTTCCGCGCGGTGGAAGAGGCCGCGGACAAGCCTCTGCCGGAGTGCGGTGAGGCGGAGCTGCTGGCCCTCTGGAACGATGCAAAATCCCACGATCCGTCTTAATCGCGGGCGCGCCTGCCTGCGTTAGGAATAAATCATCTAGCAAGCGCATCACACATTGTATAGGAGGATAACATCCATGAACAAAGCTGAACTCATCAATTCTGTCGCCGCTTCTGCCGACGTTTCCAAGAAGGAGGCCGAGGCTGTTGTGTCCGCCACGTTTGACGCCATCACTGCCGCCCTGAAAGACGGCGACAAGGTGCAGCTGGTGGGCTTTGGATCCTTCGAGGTCAAGAAGCGTGCCGCCCGCGTGGGCCGCAACCCCAAGACCAAGGAGTCCATTGAGATCCCCGCTTCTGTAGTGCCCGTGTTCAAGGCCGGCAAGGCCCTGAAGGACGCCGTGGCGAAGTGATCTGACCCTGTGATTTCGGGACTGCCGGTGCTGTGGTGCCGGCAGTCCCGTTTCCCATGAGAAAGGAGCCGCCCATGCGTTTGGATAAATATCTCAAAGTCTCCCGCCTCATCAAGCGGCGGACTGTAGCCAACGAGGCCTGTGACAACGGCCTGGTCACCGTCAACGGCAAGCCTGCCCGGGCCTCCTACGACGTGAAGGTGGGGGACCAGATTTCCCTGCGCTTCGGCCAGCGCATCGTAACGGTGGAGGTGCTGGACGTCCAGGAGACGGTGCGCCAGGCGGACGCCGGCACGCTGTACCGGGAGATCGGCCGGTAAGGCCGGACGCATATTCTCCCTGCCCCTCCCATATAGTTGGGACAGGGAGGGACGCGGAATGAACGACTACAACAACGCCATGTCCCAGGCGGGCCACCGTCTGGAGCTGATCGGCCGGGAGCGGCTCACGGTCTCCGGAGTGGAGGACGTGGAGCGGTTCGACGAGACCGGCATCATCATGTCCACCAGCGTGGGAACGCTGGTCATTACCGGAGAGGACCTGCACATCGGCAAGCTGTCCCTGGACGGGGGCGAGCTCCATGTGGACGGCCGGATCGATTCCGTCTCCTATGAGGACGGCGGTCAGGAGCGGGGGGGCCTTTTCCACCGGCTGTTCGGGTGAGGCGCCATGGCCCCTGCTCTCTCCCAGCCGCTCCTGCTCTTCTGTCAGGCGATCCTGCTGGGCATGGCTGCGGCGCTGCTGTATGACCTGCTGCGGGCCTTCCGCCTGCGGCTGCCCCGCCTGACGTCAGCGCTGGACATCCTGTACTGCATGGCCGCGGGCTTGGCGGTCTTCCTCTTCATGCTCCGCCGGGCGCAGGGGCAGCTGCGGCTGTATCTGCTGCTGGGGGCGGTGGGCGGCGGTGTGCTGTTTTTCGCCGCCTTCTCCCCGTTTTTGCGGCCGGTGTGGGATTTTTGGGTGGATACCCTGGCATTTTTGCTGCATCTGACCGCCATTCCCCTGCGGGGAGCGGAAAATTTGTGTAAAAAAATCGGCAGATGGGGAAAAAATCTCTTTTATTTTATTCGCAAATGTTATACAATAAAAAACACCAAGCACGGCAGAAGGCTTTACAAAGGAGGCGGGCGGCATGGCAAGAGCAGGACGGCAGCCAAAGAAGCGGTCCAGAGGAAGCGTCCTCACCAAGCTTCTGATCCTGGTGATTCTGGCGGCGATCGGACTGCAGCTGCGCAGCCTCCACAGCCAGGTGCAGGACGCCCAGGCCCAGCGGGACGCCCTGACGGCCCAGGTCCAGGCCCAGGAGCAGGAAAACGCCGCCCTGGCCGCGGACATCGCCGAGGGCGCCACCGAGGATAAGATGAAGGAGATCGCGCAGGAAGAGCTGGGGCTGATCTCCCCCAATCAGCGTGTGTTTTCTGTGGGCAACTGACCGGAGCCGGGCGACGAGGGAGGCGGAGCGCCTCCCCCGCTTGTGCCGGGAGCCGGTCTTTTTTGATACGACCCGCTTCCACGGGAGCGGGAAAACCATCCGGAAGGAGAAACAGTACACTATATGGAGCTTCAGGTAGGGAGCATTTTGGAAGGAAAGGTGACCTCCATCACCAAATTCGGCGCGTTCGTGGCCCTGGACAATGGGAAGTCCGGCCTGGTCCACATCTCCGAGATCGCCAACACGTTTGTCAACGACGTACATGACTACCTGCAGGAGGGGCAGGCCGTCAAGGTCCTGGTGCTCTCCACGGAGAATGGAAAGGTCAATCTCTCCATCAAGCGGACGCTCCCCAGGCCGGAGCGGCCCGCCCGCAGTCCCCGGCCCAGCGGCAGCCACCCGGCGGGGACGTCCCGTCCCGTGGCCCAGGCCCG
>NZ_KI271735.1:0-53423 GCF_000469445.2 Oscillibacter sp. KLE 1745
GGTTCCCTAGACCCTGCAAAATTTTTTCACTGCGTTCCATTTGTGCCATCTCCTTTTTCACTGGGGAAGCGTTTCTTTGTCATCCCGGTAATACAGTACCTTTGCCAGGTCGATATAGAGTTTATCCCGATACCGGACGGCGGCATCTGCCTTGTCACCGGAGTAGTCATAGAAGCCCGCACCGGACTTCACGCCGTAGCGGCCCTCAGACACGATCTTGTCCAGCAGAGGATCGCCCTCCTTGTTGTCGCACAGGCTGGTGTTGAGATATTTGTTGACGCGGTTGAAGGTATCTAAGCCACCGAAATCGCACACTCGAAAGGGGCCCACAGCGGCGTATCGCAGACCCAGACCGGCGGTAAAGACGGTATCGATGTCCTCAAAGGAGGCCACATCATTTTCCACCAGGTAGAGCGCTTCCCGCAGGACGGCGTACTGGAGACGGTTCAAAATGAAGCCGTTCACGTCCTTCTTGACGATGACCGGCTTTTTGCCGAGTCCCTTTACCAGTTCGTACATCTGCTGAAGGTAGGCTTCCTCTGTCTTTTCCCCGCGGATGATCTCACACAGGGGCAGCAGATGGGGGGGATTCAGCCAGTGCTGGCCCATGAACCGCTCGGGATGGTAGACCGACTTGGCTACTTCGGTGATTAGCAGTCCACTGGTATTGGTGGCCAGCAGGGCATCCTCCGGAGCGATGCGACTAGCATCTTCCCAGAACTTGTGCTTGGCATCCATGTTTTCGATGATGGCTTCCACCATCAGATCGCAGTCCTCCATGCAGACCTTGGAGGTGGTGTATGTGATCCGTTTCTGTAATTCTTCAGACTGCTCCGCTGTCACCATGCCCTCTTTGCGGAGAGTCTCCTGGTTCAGGGCGATCAGGTTCTTTGCCCGCTCCAAACCGGATTCTGACCCATTCCACAGGCTTACCTGATATCCGGCCTGCGCATAGACCTGGGACAGAGAAGCACCCATCATACCGGCGCCGGCCAGCACAATATGCTTCTGCTCCATGATCAAATCTCCTTCCGAATTTTCCGCTCCCATCCCGAGGCATCCTAGCGGAAGAATCGGGGGAAGCCTTTCTGCCGTTGTCAGCAAAAAGGCTTCCCCTTGTCGATACCGCTATATGAAAGGTAGCCTCAGGACAGGATATTCTACAGATTCAAGTCCAGAATGTGTTGTTTTAAAAAATTGCAGCTACATGTCGTATGAGACGTTCTTATTCCACCTGGCTGATGATCTCACGGACCTGTTCCAGCAGTTCGGGAGAGACCATGTCGTCGCCGTCACCCACGAACTGATTGTATACGCTGCTCATAGCGTCCACGAAGGGAGCCTTGTCAGGATAGTTGATCTGGGTGCCGGCGGTCTCCAACTCGTCCAGCCACTGGACCTCCACTTCAGCCAGATACTCACGCTCCCATTGGCAGGCTTCAACACCGGCCTCATCCACGATGGCCTTCAGGTCGTCAGGCAGGGCATCATAGGCGGCCTTGCTGACCATCAGAGGAGCCGCGGAGTAGACGTGCTCGGTCATGCTCAGGTAATCCTGCACCTCATTGAAGCGGCTGGAGGTGATGACGGACAGGGGGTTCTCCTGGGCGTCGATGGTGCCCTGCTGCAGAGCGGTGAACAGCTCACCAAAGGCCATAGGAGTGGGATCAGCACCCATGACTTGGAAGGCGGCCATGTGGATAGGGTTCTCCATGGTGCGGATCTTGATGCCCTGCAAGTCCTCGGGCTTCTCGATGGGACGGACACTGTTGGTGATGTTGCGCATGCCGTACTCCATCCAGCCCAGGCCTTTGATGCCGATGTCCTCCAGGGTTCCCAGGATCTGCTGGCCCACATCGCTGTCGCACACGGCTTGGCCCTGGGCACTGTTCTCGAACAGGAAGGGCAGGTCAAAGACCAGCAGCTCATCGGTAAAGCCAGCCAGGGCCGAAGAGACCATGATACCAGACTGGATGGTGTTCATCTGCATGCCCTCAATACAGTCACGGTCGCTGGCCAGTTGGGCGTTGGCAAACACGTCGATATGCATGCGACCGCCGCTCTTTTCCTCCACCAGTTCAGCGAACTTGTGCACGCCCTGGACGGCGGGGTGATCGTCAGCATTGGCGCAGGAGGCAACCCAGGTCACCTCGGGAGTGCCGGGGGCGGCGTCATCCGTGGAGCCGCCATCATCCGTAGCGGCGTCATTCCCGCCGCCGCAGCCAGTCAGCATAGCCAGGCACATCGCCAGAGCTAGAGACAGCGCTAAAAATCTTTTCTTCATTTTCATATCCTCCTCAGTAATTTTTATGTGCAGGTGGAGCTCCTACCAGCATCATAACAACAGAAATGGTTTGGATTACATCAGGCCCATCAGTTTGGGGATAGTCAGGGAAATGGGCTCGATATAGGTAATCAGGAGCAAAGCGATGATATTTGCGATCAGGAACTTGACCATGGCTCTTGCGTTCTCTTCGATGGAGATCTTCGCGATACCGCAGGAGACAAACAGGTTGACGCCCAGCGGCGGCGTGGACTGGCCGATGGCCAGGTTCACGGTCATGATGATGCCGAAGTGAATGGGATCGATGCCAAACTGGCCGATAATCGGCAGGAAGATGGGAGTCAGGATGATGATGGCGGCAGTCACGTCCATCAGGCAGCCAACGATCAGCAGGAAGATGTTGATTACCAGAAGGATGCCAATTTTGCTGCTGGTCAGGCTCACCATGAAGGAGGCGATGACATCCGGGATCCGGGCGGATGTCAGGATCCAGCCAAAGCTGGAGGCGGCGCCCACGATAATCATAACCATGGCGGTGCCCTTGCCGGAGTTCATCAGCAGCTGGGGCAGATCCTTCAGCTTCAGGTCCTGATAGACGAATGTACCCACGATGAAGCCGTAGATCGCGGCCACGGCAGCGGCTTCGGTCGGGGTAAAGATGCCACCGTAGATGCCACCCAACACGATGACAGGCATGATAAGGGCCCAGATGGCATTCACAAAGCTCCTGCCCACATTGTGCAGGGAGAAGGGAACTCTGTTCTTCTGGCCGTAGCCGTATTTCTTAGAAGAGAAATAGCAGATAACCATCAGAACCAAGTCGACCAGGATGCCGGGGCCGAAGCCAGCGGCAAACAGGTTGGAGATGGACACGCTACCGCCGGCGGCCACAGCGTAGTTGACCATGGGCAGCGACGGCGGGATGATAACACCGATGCCACCGGCCACAGAGAGCAAAGCAGCGGAGAATGCCTTGGGATAGCCGGCCTTTTCCATCTCAGGAATCATGATACCACCGATGGCTGCCACAGTGGCGGGACCGGAGCCGGAGATGGCTGCGAACAGCATACAGGTCAGCACGGCTACCATGGCCAGGCCACCGGTGAAGCCGCCCAGCAGGGAGTTGCAGAAATTGATCAGGCGCCGGGAGATGCCGCCGCCCTCCATCAGGTTGCCGGCTACCATGAACAGAGGAATGGCCAGCAGCGGGAAGGAATCCACGGAGGTAAACATCCGCTGGGCGATAACCAGCATTGGGGTGGCAGAGCCGCCCAAGAAGATGCCGGCAAAGCAGGACAGCACCAGCACGATCCAAATGGGGAAACCCATAATAGCCGTGATGGCAAAGGTGATAAACAACGCAGCTGTCATTCCAGCACCTCCCTATCTTCCGGCTTGTTGAAGTTCTTGACGGAATGATAGATCTCTACGATATAGCGGATCACACAGAACGCCATACCCATCGGAATGGCTCCGTAGATCACCCACATAGGAATCCGCATGGCGGGGGATACCTGGCCGGAAGCCATCTGCGACATAACGATATCAACGCCTAGCTTCAAAATCAGGGTGCAGACCAGCATACTGACGATCTGTACGAGGATGGCCAGCACCTTGCGGCCACCCTTAGGCAGCAGATGCGTAAACGCTTCGATGCCCAGATGGGCGCCAGTCTGGATGCCATAAGCTGTGCCAAAGAATGTGATATACACCTGCAGGTACCGAGACAACTCCTCGGACCAGGGCAGAGACGATTTGACGATGAACCGGAACACGACCTGAACAAACACCACCACCGACATGACGGCGATGGCAATGGCACACAGGTATGCCTCAAAATTCATCGCAAGTTTTTTTAGAACCTTCACCTTTCACCCTCCACTTTTTTCGAATTTCTGTTCTCTCTCGATCACTCAGAAGATATCGTGGCGATTGTTCACCTCCGTATCGCTCATCTCCAATGGCCGGGATCCAGCCACATTTCTTGGTTCAGTTCCCTGGGTATGCATGGCCCGGAAACGCTGTATATTGTCCTCCAGGTGGCGGTGCATCACGGTCCTGGCCTGAACCGGATCGTGGGCGCGGATCGCCTCCAGTAGCAGCTGATGGTATTTCAGACCGTTGCCCGCGCCGATGACCTCCGTCATATGGAGAATAGAGGGGCCCAAAAGCTCTTCATAGGAACGAAGGATCTGGACAGCCAGGGGATTCTGGGTACACTCACAGACCAGCATGTGGAAGCCCAGGTCTGTATGGACATATTTGCTCAGCGTGGGAACCTCTTCCTGCATCCGTTCATAATTTTGCTCCATGCGATAGATCTGCGCTTCTGTGGCCTTTGTGGCGGCTACCTCCGCCACCCCGCTCTCAAACATCTGACGGAACTCAAAAATTTTCTCCATCTCGTCTTCAGAGATAGAAAAGATAGGGGCGACAGTCTGGAAATAGTTATTCAGCCCGGTGCCCTGAACGAAGGAGCCTTCGCCGTGACGGGTAACGATCAGACCTTCCCCCGCCAGCTTCTGAACGGCCTGCCGGACCGTTCCCCGGCTGACGCCGAAAAGCTGTATCAACTGAGCCTCAGAGGGGATCCGGTCACCAGGACGCCATTCGCCGTTGATAATTTGATCCTTCAATTGTGTGAAAACTTGATCACCGATATTTGCTTTTTTGATTTTGACAATACCCATAGATACTTGTTAGACATCTCCTAATGGACGATGGTTATTTGTTGTTCACAAGTGCATTTTATACCTCAGCCTATCAGAAAAACAATTGACAGGATCCAAAAACTTCTGACTGCATTTATATATAATTTGACACGTACACTACTAGACAACTTGCCATTTTTGGTTAAAATTAATGAATTTCGATACATTTTCCAAAATTAGTTAAAAATTCAACCAACTTTAAAGCAGGATTGCCATGTCTGCAGTAAGAGCAAAAATTCAAAATTTGAACGCTATGCAAAGACAGAAACGGACAGTCCGGAAGTAAAAAAATGATATCCGTCTGGAGGAACCGCCGCCGCAGCCAGCGGAGTAAATCTCACTAAAAGCCCAAAAATCAGTATAAACGGACAACAAAAAAGCACATGATTCGCGGGCCTGCGCCGGGGAGGAGGACCAGGTCTGACAGCTGGGAACGTATGCCGAATCCCACGAAAAAAGAAATTGCAGCACCGCTGATTCAGTGGTGCTGCACGGGGGAAAGAAGTCACCCGTCATGGGCCCTGCCTCCATAGTTGACGAGGGATCATAGGAAAGGAGGCGCTGAGGCACTGTTTTTAGACTGGTCCGAATATAAGGGATGGTCCGGTAAAATGAAAGGGGGTAAACCTGCACAGGTGCCGGCGCCGTTTCCCGAAGAAAAAGCCCCCGACCAAAAGCCGTAGGGGTTGGTGTTTCTTAGCGGTAGTGATGAATGCACACCGTCCATGACCATCCCGCCCTGCATCTGCTTACCCTCGTGGTTATCCGGTTTATGGCCCAAGGTGATGCGCTTCGCCTGGAGTTTCTGTCGGCGCTGGATTGAGGCAGAGACTGATTTGTGGAGATCAATCAAGTATCTTTTTCCGGAATATATCTCGGCAAAGTAAGCCAGTGGTCAAGACCGTCGTTTGCCAGTTTTATGGCCTCCTTCTTGTCGGTCTTGGCGCGGCGCAAATTGTTCCCGTAGTCATGCGCCAGCGCTGCGCTGACTACCGAAACATAGAATCCGGAGGCATTCAGCAGCCAGGCTACTGGTAAATGATAATTACCCGTGGACTCCATTACAACACAGGTCTCACGGGGCAGCCCACGGAGCAGTGATAGTTCGCCGTCTGTATGTTGGTTCTCAATGGGAGAGACCCCCTCTTCTCCAGAGGGACGCATAACGGCAATCATGCTCTTTC
Source organism: Oscillibacter sp. KLE 1745 (assembly GCF_000469445.2). Classification (NCBI taxonomy): domain Bacteria; kingdom Bacillati; phylum Bacillota; class Clostridia; order Eubacteriales; family Oscillospiraceae; genus Oscillibacter; species Oscillibacter sp. KLE 1745. The sequence continues at coordinate 6,180 of NZ_KI271735.1, forward strand.
TTTTGGGAACATCGATGCCAACGGAGTTCATTTAAATTCCTCCCGCACTTTATTTGTAATCGGAGACCGTCCTTCTCTCCGTGCCGATTCAAGCTACTCCGCGACACAGGCAGCAAGCCCAACCTGCTCAGCCGAACGCTGCAATGACGAATGGGGAACAGTCTTACATGCGGACGTGAGAAGCCCAAGCGTCAAAAGCGATACCCGATTATGCCCCATTGTGGCTGAAACTTGAGAACGAATGAAGAACGTCTGGCTGGCGTACTTTACCCGACAATTATATTGTGGTAGCGTCAAGTGAAAGTCTATGCCTTTGCGTTTGTTTTTGTAATAATCTTATACAAGACACCCAAGCATTCTCAGGACGGCATGACCGCTCAAAAGGATGAACCGATATTGCTTACAGCCCTGCAAATCTTGAACTGACTCAGGTAGAAACGGCTCCCTTCCTTTCCTGCCCGGAGCTGCCTTGCGGATGACTAACAATTAGAAGAATGTCTTTTCCCAGTACTGGCGCAGCATCCTCGGTGCAGAGGGAAGTCGTTTTTGACCACATTTTAGCCACAGTGCGGTAGGGAGCACATAGAAACAGTAGTTTTAGAGAGTGACAGAAAGAAAACAAACGGAAATTTCGCAAAAATATTTCGGCATTTTATTGCTTTCAGTGCCGCAATTTCCGAGGAACCATTCGTGCCTAAATAATTCTGGAACACCCCAGTTGTTCTTTGCGGCACTAAGGAGACAGACGATTCCCGCACAAAAGACGTCATCTCCTCTATTTCATATCCAGAACAACACCCTTTCAAAATCCCGCAACTGCCCGCACTGCGGACAGTCGTGAACGAACCGGCGCAGCAAAAGCACCGGTTTGTTCTCCTGCTATACTCTCAATCGATAGGTTCGCCCTCAATTCTGGGGGAAAACGTGTTCCAACAGCCGCCAATGACTTGCGTCACACGGTGCCGGCAAGGGTTGCAAGGTTGCTTTGGCGGGCAAAGGATACCACCTCAGCCCCATTCACCCCGCACAGCGGCCCGCATGGCCAAACAGAGGAGTGCTGTCTTCGTTCTGCTCTTCTGCCCCTCCGGCCGCGCAAAGTGGGTCCGGGCTTCCGCATGGAACTGCCCCCGGCTATAGCCGGGGACGATGCTTTCCCTGCCGAAAGGCGGGGGGCTTTTGGGATCGTCCGCCCCAAATCCTGTAAAAATTCTTTTTATTCCCCTGAAACGATGGTACTCTGAAACACGAATATACCTGTGAAAGGCGGTGAGGCGATGGAGCGGGAACAGACATGGATCAGGGCTATCCAGCGGCGAAACTCCCGGGAGGCGGCGGAGCAGCTGATCCAGACCTACTATGACGAAATCTACCGCTTCGTCTACCGTCAGACCGGCAGCAAGGAGGACGCCATGGACCTGACCCAGTCCGTCTTCATCGCAGTCCTGCGGGCATTGCCCGGCTACCGGGCGGAGCGGGCGTCCTTCCGCACCTGGCTGTACCGCATCGCCGCCAACAAGGTCATCGACACCCGCCGGAAGGCCCGGCCGGTCTCTATTCCTATTCAGGAAATGGAGCTCCCTGCAGCAGAGGACTTTGTGGCCCGCGTCCATGACCGGGCCCTGCTGGAGACCATCGAAGGCTATGTCTCCGGCCTGGACCCCGGGGAGCAGGCGGTGTTCCGCCTGCGGATCTACGGGGAAAAGACCTTCCCGGAGATCGCTGCCGCCATGGGAGAGCCGGAAGCGGCAGTGAAATCCAGATACTACCGCCTGATCGGGCGGCTGCGAAAGGAGTTTGGAGCAGATGGATAATCAAAAAATTTCCATGCCCACAGAGGCGGAAAAACAGCGGGCCATTGCCCGGATTCTGGATGCAGGTCTGCCCCGCCGGGTCGCCTTTGGCCGGGAGCTGCGGGAGGTTTTGCAGCGCATCGGCCCCCGCGCGCTGCTGTTTGGCGTTGGGGACTGTTTGGCCTTGTCCCTGCTGATCTGGGCCCTGTGCCTGCTGTCGGCGCTTTTTGTGGCCGGTTCCACCGGCTCTTTGGCACCGGCCCTGTTCCTGTTTTCTCCCCTGCTCTATGCCGCCCTCTCCCTGCTGACTGCCTGGAAGAACCTGCAGACCGGCATTTGGGAGTGGACCTGGACCTTCCAGGTCTCCGCCCGGATGGTGGCGGCCCTGCAGATGCTGTGCTTCGGCGGGGTGTCCGTACTGGTGTGTGTCCCGGCAAATATGCTGTTGTGGACCTTCACCGGGCAGGAGATGCCCCTGGGCTGGATGCTGGCACTGTCTCTGGCCAGCCTGTTTCTGTATGGCGCTCTCTCCCTGCTGTGCCAGCGGCTGCGGGGACCTGCCGGGTGGCTGGCGGCGCCGACCGGCTGGGTTCTGATGGGCCTGATTCCCCTGATCTGGCCCCGGACGGCGGAGTGGCTGACGGCCATCCCCACCGTAGTGTTCTGCCTGCTGGCCGCGGCCGGGATTACTCTGTACCTTTTGGAACTGCGCTGCTTCTGCCGGCGCCCGATGGAAGGAGGCGTCTCCTATGCTCTCCGTTGAGCACGTCACGAAAACCTATGGGAAGTTCACCGCTTTGGAGGACATTTCCCTGACCTTCACTCCCGGCGTCTACGGTCTGCTGGCACCCAACGGGGCGGGCAAGACCACCCTCATCAAGATGCTCACCACCCTGCTGTTCCCCACCAAGGGACAGATCCTGTGGGAGGGAGAAGACATCCGGGCCTTGGGGGCGGAATACCGGGGCCTGCTGGGGTATCTCCCCCAGCAGTTCGGGTACTATCCCAGCTACACGCCCCGGCAATTCCTCCGGTATGCCGCCGCCCTCCAGTGCATCCCGAAGCGGGAGGCGGACGGCCGCATTGACCACCTGCTGGAGACAGTGGGACTTGGGGATGCTGCGGACAAAAAAATGAAGAAGTTCTCCGGCGGGATGCTCCAGCGGGTGGGCATCGCCGTAGCCATGCTGAACGACCCGAAGCTGCTGATCCTGGACGAGCCCACCGCTGGGCTGGACCCCCGGGAGCGGGTGCGGTTCCGCAATTTGATCCACACGCTGGCTGAGGATCGGATCGTGATTCTCTCCACCCACATCGTCTCAGACATTGAGACCATCGCCGGGCAAATCGTCATGTTCAAGGATCACCGCCTCTACTGCTGCGACAGCCCTGCCCGCATCTGCGCCCGGTTCCAGGGCAGGGTATTCCAGCTTCCTGCCGGGATGCCCCTGGCCCCGGGACAGTTCCTGCTCAGCGAAGGACAGGGGGCGGATGGCCCGGTGCTCCGGGTGCTCTGCGAGACGCCCCCTGTCAATGGAACGCCGGTAACGCCGGGGTTGGAGGATGCGTTTCTCGCCATCTACCGGGAGGAACAGACATGAATCTGGCGGTCTATGAGTGGCGGAAGCTCTTCCGCCTGCCCGCCCTGTGGGCCTTCCTGGCCCTGTGTCTGGCCTTTAACGGGCTGCTGATCGCCACGCTCTCCCCCTATGACCGGGCGTTCTTCAACGAGACTTCCCAAACGGCAAAGGCCTTGGGCCAGCGGGTTGATGAAGACTTTCTTGCCGGGCTGGACGCTATACCCGCCACAGAGAACCGGGATTTGCTGCGTCAATCTGTCACCGGGATGGAGGACATTTTCGAGACGTATGACACCGGGGAACTCTCGGATTTCTATGCCGGTGTGGTGGAGAAATCCCCTCTGGCAGTTACCTGGATGACCTGGAAATATGATCTGCTGGCGAGCCGGGTGGAGCACCTGGCCCAGACTGACGCGGCGCTGGATTTGTACGCCGGCCCGGCCACCTACGGCAGCCACCAGTTCCTCTTCGGCGCGCTGTTCCGGGCCATTCTCTGTGAGAGCGCCATTCTGGCCATGCTGGGGACGCTGTATCTGCTGGGCTACGAGGGGATGCACCGCGCAGAGGGCCTGGCCTGCGCCTCCCGAACGGGACGGAAACTACGGCGGGTGAAGGTCCTGGCGGCTCTCCAGGCGTCGGCGGCGCTGTACGGCCTGCTGGCGTTCTGCACCCTGGTGCCCTACTTCCTGCTGTACGACTACAGCGGAATCTGGAATGCCAGCGTGTCCAGCCAGTTCAACTATTTCTCGGACATGCTGGTGGTCCGGCCCTTCCTCACCTGGGGGGACTTCACGGTGGGTCAGTACCTGGCCGCTGCCCTAGCCCTGGGCGCGGTGCTGACGGCGGTATTCTCCCTGCTGGCGTCGGTGTGCGGCACGCTGGTGCGAAGCCCCTATCTGGCGGCCTTGGCGCTGTGCCTGGTGTGCTTCGGCGGACTGGGACTGGTCTCCGTTCTGGGGGAGCTGGGCTGGTGGGCGGCCTATTTGATTGCCTGTTTCCAGCCGGTAACGGTCTGGCTCTCCTGCAGCGCCTGGTTCACGGAGCTGGGACTGAACGCCGTCCTCCCCTGGCAGGAGACCATCGCAAGCGGGCTGAACCTGCTGCTTTTGGGCGGCGTAGTCCTGTTGGCTCTCGGTTGGTTTGACAGAAAGGACGTGTCCTGATGGAACTTTTGAAATGGGAGCTGCGGAAGATCTGGCGGCCCGGCATCCTGGCGGCCATCCTGCTGCTGGGGGCGGTATACTACTGGATGTTCCCACAGTTCTATATCGAGCACTTTTGCAACGGTCCCCAGTCGGAGGCCCAGTTCGATCTGGCCTCCGACTGGGTGGAGCGGTATGGCCCCACCCTGGAACCGGAAGAGCGGGCAGAACTGGACGAGCAGATGGCAGAGGAGATCACGGCCTTTGACACACAGATCACCGCCATCCCGGAAGCTGCGGCAGCGGGGCTGACGGACTATAAATCTTTTTTCTCCTTTCGAGGGGACTACCTGAACGGCATACGCAACACTGATGGACAGGCAGATATGGATGTGGAGGCCCTGCTCTACCGGGTGTACGGCGGCACCAACTGGTACCGGATCGAGGCGCTGGCGGATACTCTGGAGACCTATGATACCCAGGAGGAGCACCGCGCTCTGATTGTCTCCAACCGACAGCAATTGGCCCAGCCGGAGGCCATGGTCCGGCGGGAGGCGGAGCTGGCAAGCTCGGATATGATCCATTCCCTGCTGCCGTCCTCTGTGAAATACTCTACTCAGGAGTACGGCAAGGATCTGGCGGTATGGTGCATACTCAGCATCGTGCTCCTGCTCTCCCCCACCCTGGTGCGGGACCGGCTGCGGAACACCCGGCCCATGCAGTGGGCCTCCCGGCGGGGGCGGCCCGTTTTGAACGTCCAGATGGGAGCTGCCCTGCTCTCTGCGCTGGTGCTGGCGGTGGTGAATATAACAGTCTATGTCATTCCGTTCCTGGCCCAGGGGCCCCTGCAATTTGCCGCCTGCGGCCTGGACGGCATCTGGGAGTGGGGCACTCCCTGGTTCGACTGGACCTACGGCACCTATCTGCTGGTGCTGGCGGGGCTGATTTTGGCCCTGTCCCTGGGGGCCGCCGGGCTGACGGCTTTTCTCTCCCAGTACAGCGGCAACTACATCGCCATGCTGCTGAAGGCCGTTCCCCTGTTCGTGGCGGTGGGGGCCGTGCTGGGCTCCTGGCTTCTGGATCGGCCCTTCACGTTCCGCCCCCTCTGGGACGGCTACGGCCCCTGGGTGCCCAAGGGTGCGGAGGCAGTGGCCGCTGCAGTCCTGCTGGCTTTGGGACTTGGCCTGTGTGCCCTGGCCTGCCGGCGGCAGCGAAAGAGGGAACTATGATAAAGGAAATTTTATTTTCTCTTAAATTTTATCTCTACAAGTATGATCCGGATTGTGACCCGGAACGATGAAATAGCGCGGAGTGGAGCACAGCAGCCTTCGAGTCTTGGCCCGTTTGGGGTCTAAAAACGCCCTGAAAGCATTAAACTGCAGTGGACAGACAAACCGATAGCAGCTCATAACCCGGAGGTCGTTGCTTCAAGTCCGGCTCCATAATCACAAAACCGTCTGATTTCTCGCAAAATCAGACGGTTTTTCTTCACCTTTTGCCTCCAAAGGTTTCTGGAGAAATTGCGCGATTTTGCAAAATTTGCAGTTGACCCAAACTGTGCCCCATACGGGATAAAAACGAGGCCCGGACGCGGTATTTTCGCCTCCGGGCCTCCTGTCTTTTCTTTTTCTGATGTTGCCCTCTCCATCGGCCCGTTTCTTTGCCACGGCATCCGCCTCCTTTGCAACGACAAATGCCACGGAAAAATAGCCAGGGCCTACGGCCATAGTTATCAGATGGTCAGGAAAGAGCTGCCGGCGACAGCTCTTTCTCTTTGTATAGCATATCAATCTTTGATGTGGATGCGTTCTATTTTCATTTTCCTTGCAGCCCGCCTTTCTGCCCCGTCTCTAAAGCAATACTCCCCGGCGATCCCCGTACCCAGATGGAACCCGGCGATGAAGGATGTTAGAGAGATTCCCCCTCCCAGTCCGTTCTCCAGATTTGCCAGTTGCAACAGGGTTTCTCGCTCTGGCAGATGCAAGTATTCTTTGATATCTCTGTAGGCCCGCTCCAGCTCCACCCGGACTTTTTGAAGTTCCGGCTTCCGCCAGAACCATGAGACAAAGCTGCAGAAAGCCGTGCATATCCCCGGGGTGACGCCTGCTTTTTGCCTGTGCCTCTAGGCATTCTGGAAAATTGACTCCAAAGATGAGCCCCCTCCTCTGTTTTACCCCCCTCCCACTTTCGGCCACCTGAAAAACTCCCGCAACAGCCTGCGCTGCGGACAGTTGTGAACGAACCGGCGCAGCAAACGCGCCGGTTCTTTCTCCTGTTACGTCCTTCGTCGCTTAGACCTCTCTGGAAATGAGAGTTCGCTCCTGAATATCTTCGCTCGCAATAGTCTCCCCAGCAGCCCGATTCATGCAAAAAGGTCTGAGTCTACCTCTGAGCGATTTGCCGCACGTAAAGCTTTACAAGCAGAAAAAAGAGCTATTTTTTACCTGTCATTAGTAGGCTTTAAGCGAAGAAGTTGCTATCAAAAAAGTTGACTCCTCTCTCTAGCATATCATGAAAGCATTGCCAACTTTCGATATTGTCCTAAGGTGTAGCCCTCTGCGTATTTAAAAAAGCGGTTTAGAGCATACTCATTAGAAAAGCCACAAAGTTCGGCAATTTCGGTGAAGGAAAGTGCCGAAGTTCCAATCAAATCTTTAATATATTTTAATTTTTCTTCCCCAATAATACGGTTTAGAGGCATGCCTCTTTGACTGTTGCAAATCCGATTCAGCTGCCGAGAGCTTCTGCCAAAATGGCTTGCGACTTTTGAAACAGAGATCCCTTCACTGATATGTTCTTCAATATATTTTTGGATCTCCAACATCATTCCGGCTGCACTGTCTGGCTTTACATCCCTCTGGATTCCCCGGACATCATCAGGCAAAACAGCGATAAACAGTTGCAACAATAGACACTGGAGAAGGTTGGAAACCTCCTTTGAGGCCCATGGAGAAGTTTTTTTGAAGACCTCTCTCATCAGCTGGATATATGAAGAAGCGGCTTCCGGAAAAGGAAACACTAAAATTTTCTTGATTTGCTCTATCGCAGCCAGTATATAGGTGTCCTGACTTTCGATCTGAAATGCAACACTGAAACGGGTGCCACTATCAGAGGCCTCAGTAACTTGATGATAGTGGTTCGGAGGAATAATCATAAAATTCCCGGCTTCTATGGTTGTTGTGAAAATTTTATTTTCTTTTTCCACAGTCTGGCAAATGAATCCATCCAACATAAGTTGCAGCTCATAGAAGGTATGCTTATTTTTCTTTGAGAGAAGAATATCCCTTCCCCCTGCACGGAAAAAAATCCAGTATACATCCAGCTTCATATAGGGATCTTCAATTTTGATAATTTGTCGGTTCATGGGCTGATGACTATTCAAAATAGAACGACTGATCTCTTGGTTCATATCATCACCTACAATATAGACATCAAGCACAATAGCTGCAGTGAGTTTTTATGTGTGATTGTTATAATTATACCATCTTCGCCTTTTTCGTTCAAGCGTTACCTGTTGGAATATGTCCGAAAATGTGTATTTTATGACCAAGTCTGTGATTGACCATGTGGCTATTGTCCTGCTATAGTGGAATTAACGGCAAAAGCCCCCAAAATATATAATATTGTTGACGTTTTTGCCAAAATAAGGGGGCTTTTGACAACATTTGGGAATGGAGGAAATAAAATGAAACGCATATTTGCTCTCTTGTCGGCGGTAGCTATGGCGCTCACATTGGTAGCTTGTGGAGAGGCGAGTGGGAGCACCTCTTCTTCCGGCCAAAGCTCTGGGGACACAATTACGATCAAGCTTCCCCACTGCTATGTGGAAGGACACCCCTTAACCGATACCCTTCAAAATTTCTTTAAGCCCGAATTGGAGAGCCGTTCCAACGGACGTCTCACTGTGGATATCTATCCCAATTCCACCCTCGCAACCGAAGAGCAAATCTATGAAGGACTCCGAAATAATACCTATGAGATGGGAGTTGTCGGTACCATTTTTCAGGACCGAATTCCTTCTGTCGCAGCGTTCCAGCTCCCGTTTTTATTTACGGACTATGATCAGGCCCGTGCTGCTCTGTATGAAGGGGATTATGGATATCAATTGATTGGCGATGTGGCCTCTCTTGGATTTACAGTTAACGGGATTGTACCTGATGGATTTCGGGTTATGACCATGAACAAAAAGGTAGAAAGCCTTGCCGATATGCATGGCCTGAAAATGCGGATGCCCAATTTGGAGATCATGGTTGAAATCGGTAATTATCTAGGCTTTGCTGTGACTCCTATGTCCATGACAGAGGTTTTCTCCGCATTGGAGCAGGGGGTCATTGATGGTCAGGAAAACCCGCCCTCCACCATTCGCTCTCAGGGCTGGTATGAAATTCAGGACTATTTGCTGGTCTCCAATCATGTGTTTACGAGTCTCTTCCTGTGCGTAAACAACGACTTTTATAATTCTCTGGATAGTGAACTGCAGAACATTCTGGACGAAGTCATTGATGAGACCTGCGCTCAAATTTGGGACACGGCTCAAACACAGGCCCAGGAGGATTTGGATTATATGTCCAGCGAAGGTGGCATTGAGGTTTACGAACCCTCCGATTCGTTCCGCCAGGAGATGGTGGAGGCCACGGCTCCTATGTATGATAACATGTATGAAACTGCTCCCGAAGTGGAGGAAGTTATTAACGCCATCCAAGCCATTCAGTAGGTGAATGCGAGAGGATAAAAGATGAATTTTATTCGAGCTATATTCAAATGGATTGACCGCATTACAGCATGGATTGCGGTGCTGTCCTTGGTTCTCATGTTTTTCTTTGTGTTTTTAAACGTTGTTACCCGCTATATTTTGGGAACCGGATTTGCCTGGTCCGAGGAAGGCGCACGCTATGCTATGATGGCGGTGATTATTTTGGGCGTTCTTGAGGTCACACACCAGCGCGACCACTTCGCCGTGGATCTTCTTACCAATGTTGCTCCCAAACCTGTCCGCCGCTTGATGAACATTTTTGCGGACATCATGATGTTAGTCATCATGTATGTTATGACGTTCGGGAGCTATCAAATGGTGGTCCTTAACTGGGAGAACCGAACTCCGGCCATTGGGCTGCCCTCCTGGCTTCCCTATGGACTGCTATTGTTTTCCAGCGCCATAAGCATCCTGTACCTGCTGTTGCAGCTATTGTCTGATCTGGGGCTAAATCTGGAAAAGGACCACTCCAAAGAAGGGGGCTCTGCTGAATGCTAATTTTATTTTTAGTCACTCTATTTGTGCCGCTCCTTCTAGGGGTTCCTGTAGCATTCTCCTTGGTCATCAGCGCGATTGTACTGATGGCATCTCAAGACCTGTTTTCTTCCCAGCTGATTGTTCAGCAATTCGTTGGCGGCATAAATAGCTTTTCTCTTCTAGCCGTCCCTTTCTTTATGCTAGCGGGTGAATTGATGAATAAAGGTGGCATTACCCGCCGGATTGTGGACGTGGTTTCTATCTGGGTTGGACGCTTTTGCGGCGGCCTGGGCTATGTGGCTATTATTTCCAGTATGATTTTTGCCGGCTTAAGTGGTAGTGCCATTGCGGATACAGCTGCCCTAGGCGGCGTTCTGATCCCCATGATGAGTGAACGCGGGTACGGGAAGAGCCGTGCTACTGGTATCGTCATTTCATCTGGAATCATTGCCAACATCATTCCGCCCAGCATTGGCTTTATCTTGTTTGGTGTCGTAAGTGGAGCATCCATCAGTCGGATGTTCATGGGTGGCCTTGTCCCGGGCGTTATCATTGGCTGTGCACTGATGATTACCTGGTTCTTTACTGCCCGGAAGGATGGTCTGAAAGCCGAGCCCTCTACTCTTTCCTCTTCGGAAAAATGGCACATTTTTTGGCAAGCTATTCCGGCCCTGCTGCTGCCCATCTTTATCATTTTCGGGCTGCGCGGCGGTATTTTTACCCCTACAGAAGCCGGTGCAATTGCCTGTGCGTACGCGCTGGTAGTGGGCATGTTTATCTATAAAGGATTTTCTTGGAAAGATCTTCCTGCCGTCCTTCTGGACACCGTCCGCTCCACTGGCAAAGTGCTCTTTATTGTGGGCGGATCACTGACAGTTTCCTGGATTATCACCGCCAGCAATCTCTCCAGCGAACTCGTTTCTTATTTCCACGGCCTTGTTGCCCATCCTGTTCTTCTGGTTCTCTGCTGCCAGTTGCTGTTTATTCTCTTTGGCATGGTTCTGGATATCGTCCCCATTATCATGATCCTGGTACCTGTGATGATCCCCTTAGTGAATGCTGCAGGGGTCAACCTGGAGTATTTCGGCATTCTGTCTATTATTACCATGACCTTTGGCCTCATCACGCCTCCTGTCGGCACTGTGCTTTATGTCGGCAGCGGCATCTCCAGGATTTCGATTGTTGAGGCGGTTCGAGGGGCATTCCCCTTTATGATGGTTGAGGTGGCCGTAATTATTGCGCTTTCCATCTTCCCGCAGATTGTTCTGGTCCCTCTATCTATCATTATGTAAAAGGAGGACTTATGAAGATTACAGGGCTATCTATTAATTGCATGGAATATCAGCAGGACTTCTGGATGTCCTCCGCCAGCGCCAATCAGATTTACAACAAACGCTTCTGTATCTTGGTACGAATTATGACAGATGAGGGGATCGTGGGTATCGGGGAGTCAGACTATCCAGGCGGGCCCCCCTCCAGTGTGGTCTCTGTATTGGAAAAAGAACTTGGGCCCAGCCTAATCGGGAAAAACCCCTTAGACATCCAGGCCATCTGGGATGATATGTATTACATGCACATTCAGCACAGCCGCGTAGGGATTCACATGCATGCCATCAGCGGTATTGATATTGCCCTATGGGATATTGCAGGTAAGGTTGCTGGCCTTCCTTGCTATCGTTTGTGGGGAGGGCATCACAATTTGATTCCCGCATATAGTAGCGGCGGCATGTACTACGGACTTCCTGGGGAAAATCCAGATGGGATGCTGGGAATGGAATCAGAAATGGCCTATACCAAAGAAAAGGGATTTCGGGGCTATAAAATGAAAGTAGGCAAGCCCACGTTGACGTTGCAACAGGATCTCGCCCGTGTGCAGTATGCCCGAGATTCTCTGGGGGAAGATGTGGATCTAATTGTGGATGCCAACTGCACCTGGGACCTACCGCTTGCATATAAGTACCTCCCTTACCTAGAGGAATTAGGAATTACGTTTATTGAGGAACCGTTCCAGCTTGACCACCCTTATTCTTATCAGGCTCTGTCCCAGCAGACCCGCATTCCCTTAGCTGGCTCAGAAAATGAATCTTCTATTCGCGGTTTTCAAGAGCTGATGCGTTCCGGCGTTTACTTCGTGCAACCAAACGTTTGTCGTGTGGGGGGGCCTACCGGCATGCGCCGCATCATGAATCTAATTGATCTGAACGAGCGGGTGTTTGCTCCACATTCCTGGTCGTCCATTATTTGTATGACTGCAAATATGCATTTAATGGCAACTGTGCGTAAGCATTACATGCTTGAATATGACATCAACCCCAGTGCTTTCCGAGAGGATCTCATTTTGGAGCCATATCCCTTTAAACAGGGCACTTATGAAATTCCGGATCGCCCGGGCTTCGGTCTGGAGCTGAATATGGAGACGGTAACTCGTCACACCATTTATCAAACACAGGTCTTTTAACTTTTCGGATAGAGGCGTTGTTGTTTGCACATCGTGCAAACAACAACGCCTCTATCTTCTTTGCTCCTTGCAACATCCAGAAACCGGGCCCAAGCTTTCTTTGAAAGTCAAAGGCAGCCTACACCCAAAAGAGAGTACACGGGGACTCACTCCGCCAAACGGATTGGGACTCGTATGCTGCTCCACTTCCGCAATTTTGGCCTCTGAATTTTTTGCACAGCATCGCAATTCCGATAGCAAACAAGTCCGTATTTCATTCCACCACACTTCGGCGCCGGCCGTCCAAAGTAGGCGTGGGCCTCTCAGCGCTTGGCTGCTGCCGGCAAGCCAAATGCTCCGCGCGTCCTGCAGGGAGCGGAATTTAATGACATTGAAAGCTCCCTCCCGCCTCATTGGCTTACAGGAGGCCAGTCCATTCCTCTGTGCCGTTGTCCATATCATAACTGTGAGCGTTGGTGGCCTCCATAAGTAGGCCCAATGGGTCCCTTCCACATCGGAGAACCGCCGCAGTTCATCAGTATGGCGGTCCATATACGCTGTGTCGGCGCTGCGGCCCAACATTCGGTTAACGATGGCAGTTACCTGTGCCCGGGTGATAGAATATATGGCCGGAACGTACCATCGGAAAATCCGCCGATCCAGCCGTACTGGGCGGCGCTGGTCACTTGGGTACAAAACCAGTCATCCTCGTTCGCGTCGGAGAAGAGGCTGGTTCCACCGGGCGTCTCGTTGGCAAACCGTATGGCGATCACTGCGAATTGGGCCTGGGTGATATCCCGATTGGGCTGAAATGTGCCGTCGGAGTAGCCCTGTATGATGCCCAGGGATAACAGCAGAGGCGCGCCACATATCATCTGGAACATCTGTGCAACGTATCGGTGACAGACACGTTCTTTTCCAATAGTAGGTTGTAGAACATCTGCGCCGCCTGGCCCCGGGTCATCTGCCGGCCGGGGGCGAAAGAGCCGCCTGTGAATCCGTCGAGATAAACCGTATGGTCTCTGGTATTCAACCAGCTGGACACGTCGGTGTTATCAGGATCGGCGATCGGCTGAGTGGCCTTAAATACCACCTTGATGGTGTGGTTGGCCCGCACGTTCTCAAAGGTATAGTGACTGATAGCGCCTACGCTCTCGCCATCTACCAGCACATTAAAAATCCGGTAACCGTCGCCGGCCATAATGTGGAAGGCCCGGTCGCCGCCCCGGCTGATGTTGGCGCGCCCGGAGGGGGTGATGGAGCCGACTTGGCCTGTCTCGGCGGTGATGGCGCGGGATCCGCTGGTCCTATTGGGCCGCTTTTTTCTGTTCTGGCAGCTCATCCCAACCGACGGCCAGCTGCTCCGTGTCCAGCAGACGGTCGTAAGCCTGTTCCGCCAGCAGCCGCACGCCGCGGTCGATCTCTGCCTGGGTGACCAGATACAGCTTTCGCAAGCACCGGGGATTGCACTTCTCCGGCGCTACACGGGCCGCACCAGACAGACTCTGGATGTCCCCCGTCACCTGTGTCCGCCGCAGGGGCCGCCTGCTTCTGGTGACGAACACCGGCCCTGCCGTCAGCCCCTGCCGGCGGCAATAGGATAGCAGCTCTGCCTGCAGACACCTTGGCAACTGGACACGCCGCTGCTCACCGCCGGAGACAGCCGGTGTGCGTCCACTCTGCACGGCCTCCACAGTGATCTGAGGCAGTTCTCCGACGTGGGCTCCTGTCAGGGCAATTGCTTTCACCAAAAGATATGTTCGCTCCTTTTCCAGCGCCCGGGCAGCAGACAGCAGCCGCAGATATTCCGTTCGGGTCAGTTCCGACTGGGGTGCCGTTTCCGTCTCCAGCTGTCCGGTCAGCTGCAGATCCCGGCGGCCCAAGTAGTCCAGCAGGCCGTTAGCGGCGGAGATGTTTGTGTTCACTGTGGCCGGGGCATATCCCTCTGCCAGCAGAGCCTGCCGCCATGTCTCCAGAGTATTCAGGACGATTTGCTTGTCAGGCGGCAGATAGTCGTAGAATGTCTTCAGTTTTGCGGCGTAAAACCGCACGGTCTCTTCCCGGCGCCCTCGGTGATTCAGATCCTCCAAATAGGCCCGGATGCTCTCTTCACTTACCGTTACACCGATTGCTTTCAGCGGTGCTGCCGCCTTTTGACACACCGCGCCTGTTCTCTGCATTGCTCCTCCCCCTATCAACGAAATCAACATTTTGAATACGTCCGCGGGCAAAGTAAGACCTGGAGCGCATGATTTCAGGAGAGAATCCGCTTCTAAAACACGCTCCAGACCTCGTTGGGGCAGAGAAAAGAGGGCCGAGAAAAATCCTTTTTCCCGGCCTGATTTTGTGCGTCCCAATTGGGGGGGAGTCCCTTGCGGTTCCTTTCAAACCGTGCTATAATAAAAGCAATTTATGTAAGAAAAATGGGGGCCGTTGAAATTTTTTGTGACAAAATGTTGATTTTGACCTACGAAACCAGCCCCAGACGTTCCAGTTGCCGGGCGTGCTCCGCTCCGGAGGTCACAAGGTAGATACGAGTGGTTTCAATGGAACTGTGGCCCAGCACATCGGCCAGCCGCACGATGTCCTTGCAGGCCCGGTAGAAAATGGTGGCGAACAAGTGACGCAGATTGTGAGGAAACACCTTGGCAGATTCCACTCCGGCGGACTTGCACAGCCGTTTCAGCTCTGTCCAAATCTGGCGGCGGCTCAGAGAGGTTCCGTTTCTGGTGAGAAAAATCTCGCCTGAAACGGTTTTGTGTTTTCTGGCGTATTTCAGCAGTTTGCGGCAAAGCTTGCCCGGCAGCAGGATGGTGCGAATTTTTCCCTTGAGGGAGATCTCGGTCCGACCCCGCTGGGCGGCCTCCACGGTGATATACCGCACCTCGGACACCCGGATACCGGTAGCGCAGATGGCCTCCATCAACAGGGCCAGCCGCTCCTGCCCACGCGCTCTTGCCGCGGCCAGCAACCGCTCGTACTCCTGGCGGGTCAGTTCACGGCCTGCGTCGCGGAACAGGCGGCGCTGGACTTTCAAAAATTTTGCCCGGCACTCGTCCCAGCCCAGAAAATGAAACAGTCCGTTAAGTGCAGCCAGCATAGAATTAATGGTCACCGGGGCGTAGTCTTTAGAGAGCAGGTGATCCCTCCATTCGGCAACCAGTTCCCTGGAAACTGGTCTGTCGTCCAGCCAGCCGGCAAAGGCCCTGATATCCCGGAGATACTTTTCAATGGTGCCGGGGCTCCGCTCCTCCCTCCGCAGATGTGCCGTATATGACGCGAGTTGTGCCGGGTCGATTGTCCGCTCAGGCATTTCTATAACCTCCTACAAATAATTTTCTTTATTTTATCTTGCAGGAGGCAGCTTATGCAGTACTAAGAGCCCTCCAAAGTCCGTTCAAAGTCTGGTTTCATTTTTTGTTTTCTGTAGTATACATGAACTTGTAACGGGCGGTCCGTTATGCGTTTTTTGCTGTGTGTTTTTTGAAGCAGATGGCCGGCCGATGAACGTAAAGATTTCAGATATTGCCGCTCCCCATAAAAGGCCCGGCTGATAGAGCAATTGGGATTCTGGTTGCCTCTCTGATCCGGCAGCCAATCAACTTGTAAGGGGTTTGGATGGGACGGATTGCCCTGTGTGCCTGCCGCATTTCTGGTCAGAGTGTCAGTGCGACCGGAGGCTGCTTTGCTCTGCCCGTATAGGAAAATATGGCCTATACAGACTGCGGTTTGCTGTTTGAAGCCAGTATGGCATCCGCTATGATGTCCGCCATAGTTTTAAGAATAGAAATTTTGTGGAGGAAGTGATCTGCGTCACCTGGGCAGAGCGGCAAGACGCCAAAACCGGTATTTAGCAGGATGTTCGCCCCTCCTTTCGTTGTGATCTTGTGCTTCCCATAGCCTGCCCCGGAATGATAAAAGCCGCCGTAGAGTGGACACGACCTCCGGGGGTGGGCGATTTCGGGGCTAAACACACTTGGAAAGCACGGTGTATCGGATGGAGAATTCTGCCTCAGCTTATCACCTGAAAGGCGTTGTACAGGTCCGCCTCCGCAACCGCAAAACTGTCTGATTTGCGATCAATCAAGCTGGTTTTCCCGGCTTTTGGCATCAAAAAGCTCGGACCAGATCGGGAGGCACTTCCGCCTGTCCCGAACCCCAAACCATACAGGGCAAAAACGAGGCTCAGAAGCATTTTCTGCATCTGAGCCTCCTGCTGTTTTTGGTTTCAGAACCATTTGCCGGGACTTTTTCCATGGCTTTTTCCGCCTCTTTTGGGACCGATGGTGTGGCGTGGGACTAGGTGTCCAAGGTCAATCCCACACTGAAATATCAGAGTGGCGAATGCGCGGCGTAGGTCGTGGAACCTCGCCTTCAACAGCCGCCCGCTTCAGAACCCCGTGGAACATGTGCGGGACGCTGTACAGGGAGACCGGTCCGCCGGTGTGGGAGGGGAATACCCAAGGGCTGCTGCCGCTTTTCCCTTCGGCCTTTGAAAAACGCCCAAGCGGGCGGCAGATGGCCAAATAGACACGCCTCTGCAACGGCGGAACGATGGTCCAAAACCGGTCCCGGACCGCCTGGAGAGGAACTCTGCCCCTCCCGCAAGGCGCATAGCGGCCGAAAGGCAGTCGCGTGGGACATTACCCGCGGGTGCTCTGCGGCTGTTTGGCGGAGTGCCCGCCAATTTCTGCCGGATCGGACGGATGGTGAACCGCGGGCTGCCGTCGCGTCGTCTGGCGGCCCTGGTCATCAGCTCAGCTATCTCCGTGGTGCGGAGACCGCGCTCCTCCGGCTGACGATGCGGAACACCAAGAAGTCCGATTCGTACAGCGCTTCGCAGCTGCCGGACGGTAGCACGGCAAGTACGATCACAGTTGTGCATTGAGGAACAGCGTCAGGTCATCGCGGCTTTTGCAACTGGTCCCTTCGACGTAGCTTCCCTCCTGTCGGCCTGTTTCCTCTCACAGATTCAGACGTTTGGGGCGGCGCCTGTGAACCGCCTCGTTTATACAGAATCAGGTGCCTTTGACGATTCCGAACAATAGAATCCAGAGACACATGCGAAGTGAACGCGCCTTGATTTGATGTTCTCGCCAGGAAACGGTCCTCTGTAAAAGTTTACTCTTCCGGACGCTCTCTGCTTTCCGTTGAAAATACGCGGCCCTTCCATAAGAAATTGCCTTTGGGAATGCTGAATTGAAATCATCTCTGTTCTATGCCTCTGTTCCGGTCAGCTTCCACCGGGCGCTCTCACTCTGGAGCTCCACCATGCGGCGGTAGAGGCCGCCGCGCTCCATCAGCTCCGCCGGAGTTCCCTGCTCGGCTACATGGCCGTTTTCCAGCACCACGATGTGGTCCGCCCCGGCCACGGTACGCATCCGGTGGGCGATGACCAGCACCGTCTTGCCGGCCAGCAGGCGGGAGAGGGCTCCCTGCACCTTGGTTTCGTTCTCCACATCCAGGCTGGCGGTGGCCTCGTCCAGCAGGACGATGGGGGCGTTTTTCAAAAGCGCCCGGGCGATGGAGATGCGCTGCCGCTCCCCGCCGGAGAGCTTCGCCCCGTTCTCCCCGATGGGGGTGTCATAGCCCTGGGGCAGGCGGCGGATGAACTCCCCGCAGTTGGCGGCCTCCGCCGCGGCCCGCACCTCTTCGTCGGTGGCGCCCCGCTTGCCCAGGCGGATGTTCTCCATCACGGTATCGTCAAAGAGCACCACATCCTGGAACACCATGGAGTAGTCGGTCAGCAGCGCCTCCGGGTCCACGGTGGAGATGTCCACGTCGCCTACCCGGATGGTGCCCTCCGTAACATCCCACAGCCGGGCGGCCAGCCGGGCGCAGGTGCTCTTGCCGGAGCCAGAGGGCCCCACCAGAGCGGTCACTTCACCCTCCCGGGCGGTAAAGTTCACACCGTCCAGTACCTTCTTCTTGTCGTAGGCGAAGCCCACATGGTCGAACACAATGTCGTGGCCCTTGGGCTGGAAACGCTCCACTCCCTCGGCGGTGGGGGTGTTATAGATTTCGTTCATGCGGTCGGCAGACACCTGGGACACGAACAGCTCTGCAATGAGGGCCAAGCTCTGGTCGAAGGGGGCGTACACACGGGTGATGACCAGCAGGAACAAAAACAGCAGCATGAAGTCGATCTGTCCGGAGAGGATCAGGCTGGCCCCCACCAGGATGGTGGTGGCGACCCCCAGGCGCATGATGACGCTGGCCGCATTGACAAAGATGCCGGTGCCCAGCTCGCCCTGGATGGTGACCTTCTCATGGTCGTCGATCTTCTGGTTGAGCCCGGCCAGATAGCGCACCTCCTGGTTGGTGGCGCGGATCTCCCGGACGTTTTCCAACGCCTCCTGGATGCCGTCGGAGACACGGATTGCGGCCTGTTTTGTCCGCTCCGAGGCCCGGGCGGAGATCTTCCGGGTGCCGAACAGCAGGCCGAAGGCCACCGGAACCCCCCACAGGCAGGCGATAGTCAGCCGCCAGTCATATACCAGCAGGCAAACCGCGATAATGGCCGTGGAGATGTAGGCGCCGTACAGATATCCCAGCACATGGGACCAGACGTGCTCCATGCGGTTCACATCGCCCATGAGGGTCTCGGTCAGGTCCGCCAGATCCCGCTTGCCGAAGTAGCCCAAGGGCAGCTTGCGCAGCCGCTCCGCCAGGCTGAGGCGGGTGGACTTGACCTCGTTGTAGACCAGGCCGTAAGTGGCGTGGTACTGCTGCAGGTGGGTCACAAAGGACAGAATGACGAACGCGATTACCAGCCCAAGAAAGAGCGCCGGGCCGGGCAGCGGCGCTCCGTCCGTCAGGGTTCCCATCAGGCCGTACATCAACAGGTACAGGATGCCCATGCCGCCCATGACGACCAGATTGACAATGACCGTCCAGAAGGCGCCCTTTTTGGCGTTTTTCACGCCCTGGTCGGTGAGGGCGTATTTCCGCTGAAAGTTTTTGCCGAACATCTTCTCCACCCCTCTCTCACTGTTCGCTGGTGATCTTCCACTGGACCGCCTGGTTGTAATCCGCCCACATCCGGGCATAGAGGCCGCCGGCGGCGGTCAGCTCCTGATGGGAGCCCTGCTCCGCAATGCGGCCCTCCTCCAACACGAGAATTTTGTCCGCGCCCACGACGGTGGACAGGCGGTGGGCGATCATGATAACGGTGCGGCCCCGGGTCAGCTCAGAGAACGCCTTTTGGATCAATGCTTCGTTCTCGGGGTCCGCGAAGGCGGTGGCTTCATCCAGGACCACGATGGGCGCATCCTTTAAGATGGCCCGGGCCAGGGCGATGCGCTGCTGCTCGCCGCCGGAGAGATAGGTCCCCTCGGAGCCGATCAGGGTGTCCATGCCCTGGGGCAGCTTCTCCAGAATGTCCCCGCACTGGGCGGCCATCAGCGCCGCGCGCACCTGCTCTTGGGTGGCGTCTGGGCGGGTGGCCCGGACATTTTCAAAGATGGAGGCTTTGAACAGGCGGCTGTTCTGGAACACAAAGGCGATCTGGTCCATGAGCACATGGGGGTCGATCTGCCGCACATCCACGCCGCCCACCTTCACCGCACCGGAGGCGGTGTCCCAGAACCGTGGGATCAGGCTGGCGGCGGTAGTCTTGCCGCCGCCGGAGGGCCCCACCAGGGCCACGGTCTGCCCCGGCTCCGCCGTGAAGGAGACATGGGAGAGGGCGGGGGTTTCCGCGCCGTCGTAGGTGAAGCTCACATCCTCAAATTCCACACGGCTGCTCTGGGGGGACTTGGGCTGCTCCGGCACTTTCAGCTCCGGGGCGCACATGACCTGGTCGATGCGGGCAAGCGCGGTGCTGGCCAGCATCATGCCCGATGCGGCGAACATGATCTTGGCAAGTGCCGTGGAGATGATGGCGGAGAACACCGCGTAAAAGGCGAAGTTTGTGACAAATCCTGTGAAGTCGCCGGCGGCCAGAGCCCCGGGCGCCAGGAACAGGGCCGCCGGCACTAGAAACACAAAGGCGCCCTCAGTGAAGGTCAGGTTGATGGATTGAGGTGTCCGGCAAATATCTGCCTGGTAGTGCTCGGCCTTGGTGCTGTAGTCCTCAATAGCCTCCTGGAACGCCTTGAAGGAGTAGACGGTCTGCTGGAAGATCTTGACTACAGGGATACCCCGGACGTACTCAGTGCCTGCTTTGGTAATGCGGTCCAGGGCCGCCTGATACTCTGCCAGAATCTTGGCGTTTTTGCCGCCCATCATGGAGAACATGGCCACAATGGAGATCACCGCAGCCAGCAGGCAGGCCGCCCCCATCCGCCAGTCAAAGACGAACATCATCACCAGCATGGCGATGAACAACGTGATGGTACCCACGATGTCCGCCAGGTTGTGGGCCAGCAGGGTCTCCGTGTCAGCCGCCGCCGCGTCCAGCCGCCCGCGGATGAGGCCGGAGGCGTTGGAGTCGAAAAAGCCCAGCGGGGCCTTCATCACATGGGCCACACCCTGCTTGCGGATATTGGACGCCGTGCGGAAGGCAGCCAGATGGGTACACATCAATCCCGCAAAATACAGGATGATGCCGGCCACCGCAAAGGCGAACGCCAGCCAGCCGTATTGGGCGACGCTCTGCGCCTTCGTCCAGTCCGGCGCCACCGCGATCAGGTCCCGGGCTGCCAGCCAGATGCAGATGTAGGGTGCCATGCTCAGCAGCATGGACACCGCCGACAGGGCCAGGCCCAGAAAGGTCAGGCCCTTGTGGCTGCCTGCGTAGCCCAACAGGACGGCCACATCACTCTTTTTCTTCTGCTTCATAAAAAACCTCCTTCTCAAAGTTAGCTAAAACTAACTGTCATCCAAAAAGACAGGGGGCTATCCCCCCATCAATTTCAGCCATCCGGCGGTGTAGAAGTCCCGGAGCTGATCCACATCCCGCATCGCCTGGTCCCGGGGCATGTCGTGAACCACGATCTCAAAGATGCCATTGAACATCCCGCTGGCGATGATATGGCACAGGGATTTGTCCAGCACTGGGATGTCCCGGCCCAGGCGGCGGAGCACCTCCATGTACCGTTGGGTGTATTCCACCTCTGCCTCCACCATGTTGTGGACGAAGTGCTCATAGCTGGTCCCCTCCGCACAGCAGAGCAGCAGCTTCACCGGCTCCCGGTGGGCACAGATGTAATCCACCATCCAGTGGACACAGCCAGAAGACTCCACGCCCATGTGCTCCGGCTGCTGCTCCTCAGGCAGCTCGGCGAAGGAGGTCTGGGCCGCCATGAACTTCCCCATGAGGGCGGCGGCATGGGGCTCCACGATAGAGGCGAACAGGGCCTCCTTGCTGGAAAAATAGCCGTAGAAGGCGCCGGTGGTCACCCCGGCATTCTTCACGATCTGCCGCAGGGAGGCCCCCTGGAAGCCTTTATCCAGGAATTCCGCCATAGCGGCCTCCTGAATTTTTTCCAATGTGGTAACAGATGTTTCTTCCACTGGAATCTCTCCTGTAACATCGTTATATAACGGTGTTATAATACAACCAGCCCCACAATTTGTCAAGGGGGGAAAGCCGAAAAAGCCCGGCGCAAGTGCGCCGGGCTTTTCGATCAAAATCTTTGCCCTGATTTGGGAAGGGGCAGAGCACGCATGCTGTGGAGGCTGACGCCCAGAGTGGACAGGTTGTGGAGCATGGCCGATGTGGCCGGCGGCAGCACACCCGCCGCGCCAAGGCCGATCAGCGCCCCGTTGAACCCGATGACGAATCGGTAGTTGGCTTGGATGCGGTTCATGAGGGCCATGGCCAGCTGCCGCAGCTGCACCAGCTCCCACAGGCTGTCGGCGGCGATGGTGATATCGGCGATCTCTCTGGCGATGGCCGCCCCGTCGCTGATGGCGATGCCCGCGTCCGCTTCGGAGAGGGCAGGGGAATCGTTGATGCCGTCTCCCACCATGAGGACTGTGTGCCCCTCCCGCCGCAGGGCTGTCACATACTCCGCCTTGTCCGCCGGAAGCACCCCGGCCCGGAAGTCATCTACCCCCAGCTGGGCCGCAATGGCGGCGGCGGTGCGGGGGCTGTCCCCGGTGAGCATGACAGTCTTTTTCACGCCCAGTCTCCGCAGAGCGGAGAACACATCTTTTGCCTCCTCCCGCAGGGGGTCGGAGATACAGATCACGGCGGAGAGCACTCCGTCGATTGCCAGGTAGAGCTGGGAGAACTCCGGAGGCAGGGTGTCGAACTTTTCCTGCTCGCCTTCCGGAATGCGCACCTTCTCGTCCTCGAAGATAAAATGGGCACTGCCGATGCGCACTTGTTCCCCATCCACCGAGCTGGCGATGCCGTGCGCCACCAGATACTCCACCTTGGCATGGCGTTCCTCATGGCGCAGGCCTCGGCGGCGGGCCGCTTCCACTACGGCGTTGGCCATGGAGTGGGGGAAGTGTTCCTCCAGGCAGGCGGCCAGGCGGAGCATCTCCGCCTCATTCTTGCCGTTGAAGGGGATGATCTGGGCCACCTGGGGACAGGCGTGGGTAAGGGTGCCGGTCTTATCAAAGATGATGGTGTCCGCTTTGGCTGTGGCTTCCAGAAACCTGCCGCCCTTGACGGTGATGTGCTCACGCCCGGCCTCCCGCATGGCAGACATGACTGCCAAAGGCATCGCCAGCTTTAAGGCACAGGAGAAGTCCACCATGAGCACCGACAGGGCTCGGGTCACATTCCGGGTGAGGAGCAAATCCAGCAGGCTCCCGGCGAAGGTATAGGGCACCAGCTTGTCGGCCAGGTTGGACGCCTTGGCTTCAGCGGCAGACTTCATCTGCTCCGACCGCTGGATCATGTCCACAATCTGGTCGTACCGGCCCTGGCCGGATGCCTGCTTCACCTCCAGGACGCACTCGCCCTCCTCCACCACGGTGCCGGCGTACAGCGCCCCTCCGGGACGCTTGGCCACAGGGACGGACTCGCCTGTGAGGGAGACTTGATTGACGGTGATCTCACCCTCCGCCACCACGCCGTCCAGAGGGATGACGCCCCCGGCCCGGACCACAACCAGATCGCCGGGCTTCACTTGTCCAATGGAGACCAGTACCTCGTCGTTCCCGTTTTTCAGCCACACCCGGTCTACGTGAAGGGACAAACTCTCCGCCAGGTCGGCCACAGACTTCTTCCTTGTCCAGTCTTCCAGCAGCTCCCCGATCTCCAGCAGGAACATGACGGTGCCGGCGGTGCCAAAGTCCCGGCGGCAGGCCGAAATCCCGATGGACAGGGCATCCAGCAGCTCCACCTTGATCTGACGCCGTCCCAGACAGCGAAGGCCCTTGCGCAGGAAAGGCGCCATGTGCCAAATCACCCGGGCAATCCGCAGCGGCGCAGGCAGGAACAGGGTGGCCGCCGCCTTTACTGCCACCTTACCCACCAGTTTCTCCTGGAACTCCCGGTTCATAGCCCGGGTGCTGTGATCGGGGAGGGCGACAGACGCTTCTGCCCCGGCCCAGGTGAACGCGCCGAGTGCGGAGAGAACCGTTTCCCGCTCCCCTGTAAAGGTCACGATGAGACAGCCTGTGCGCTCATGGACAGCGGCTTCCCGGACCCAGGGCTGGCCCTTCAGCCAGGTCTCCAGCAGGTCGGCCTGACGCAAGGTCAGGTTTTTCTGCCGGAGGCGCAGACGTAGCCGCCCCCGGCTCTCGTGTACGATGGTTGCTCGCATACAGGTACTCCTTCCTATGAAAAAGGGAGCCGCTTTCCGGCTCCCTTCCGCAGCTTTTAAGCCTCCTGACCCTCCACCTGGGTTTCGGCCTCCTTGGAGGCCCGGGCCTCATTGATGTCTTTGGCGGAGGCCACAATGTCGGCGGCGTTCTCTTGGACGGCGGTGACCGTCTCCATCACGCTGTCCTTCATCCGCAGGCCGGCGGCGGTGATGTGGATGTAGGCATTCTTGGCATCCTTGCTGGTCAGCAGCTTCACGCCGGCAGAGCCGAACAGAGCACCGCCCACAAAGCAGGCCAGTCTGACGTAATGCTTCATCATAGGATTCTTCCTTTCCGTGATTGGTTATTTGCGTTTGTAACCTGTGATCATCACCATGATCATGCAGATCACGGCGCCCCAGGCCCAGAAGCGATGTTGTTTCATCAAGATCTCCTCCTGTCTGGAAACAAGCCCGTCTCTTCGCGTATTAAAGCATTATAGCAGATGAAACGCCCGGTGTATCACCAAAACAGACGATGTTGTGCCGGTTCAGACATCCTTCCGGTACTTGGCCGGCGTCATACCGTACTGCCGGCGGAAGGCGGCGGTGAACTGGCTGGCACTGCCATATCCGACTGACTGAGCCACCCCCAGAACACTGAGGGAGGAGTCCCGCAGCAGCTCTGCCGCCCGTTCCATCCGCCGCTGCCGCAGCCAGGCGTGGACCGGCAGGCCGTACAGACGGCGGAAAGCATCCTTGAATGTTGTGGCGGAGAGCATGGCCATGCGGCTCAGGGCTGGGATGGTCAGGGGATCGGCCAGGTGATCCTCCATATAACGGCGCGTCTTTCCTAAAACCCGGACTACCTCCCGATCCAGTGCCGGGACCGGGAGGACATTCAGCGCATTTCCCTCTGGGGCGGAGAGCAGATAGAGCAGCTCTGCCGATTTCCACACGCACCAGCGGGCCTGCTCGCTCTGGGGCAGGCAGTCCAGGTTGGCAAAGACCGCCCGGCTCCAGGTGCTGGGCCCCTCTACGGCACAGCCGTTCCGGCTGGCCATCCATCGCCGTACCTGCTCTGTGTCCAGAGAGAGGCCCCCCAGCAGCGCACACAGGGCCTCCAGGCTGTCCCGGGCGCTGCGGGCGTCCACTGCTACCAGGACTCCCTCCAGGGAGGTGCCGACCTTGACGGCGGACAGGCTGGAGGCGTCCGTGAGAAGAAGCACCTGCCGGGCACCTGCCGTCAGGGCCGATCCGTCCCGCCGGGTCAGTGTTACCGTCCCGGCAACACAGAACAAGGCCTCGAAATGCAGAGGCTCCAGTCGAAGGGGCAGGGGGAGAGGGCTCTTTTCCAGAGAGAACAGGCAGGCCCGGACGCCGGGCATCACCTGCGACCAGTCTCCACGGTCCGCCAGAACCTCTGCCAGCATCCGTCTGCCTCCTCTCTCTGCTGATCTGTGTCCCGGCCGCTTACCGGCCGAACAGCCCCTTCTTCCCCCAGGGCTCTTTCCGAATCTCCCCTGCGTCATAGCCGGTGGCCCGGATGGCTTCCCGCAGGGCTGCCTCATCCAACTCTGTTTCTGCGATCACCGTGGTCTCCTTTTTGCTCCGGGACGAGGTGACTTTCTTCACCGGAAAGGCTCTGCGCACCGCGTCGTTCACATGGCTCTCACACATGCCGCACATCATACCTGTCACCCGCACAGTATATTTCCACATATTCTGCCGCCTCCACTGCTGCTTCTATTAGTTAACGCTAACCACAGGACAATCTTCTCCTGTCAGGGGAATTGTCCAGATAATATCAGTCTGGTTTCCCATGCAAATCGGTTAGGCATATCTAACCAAAAAACATTATAGAGCCGCATCGTCTGGTTTGTCAAGCCCCGGGACCGCGCAAGCATTGGCACCCGGCATGGTATTCCGGCAGGAGCCTCTTAAAACCGGCTACGACCGTCTGGCAAACGGTACGCAAAGCGGCTGCTTTGAGAGAGGGGCGACCATACAAAAGCATTTGAACGGCGTGGCGCTCGAAAGAGGGGAAATTCGGATGTGCCTGCCTTTTATCGGCGTGTTGATTCCGTTTGCAGGAACCGCTTTCCGGCCTGCACCTTACTTTGGCCGGTGTCGGAGCAACGGCTCCCCCGTCTCCGCCAAAAGAGCCGGCAGGTGAAAGGGCCCCACACCCATCTGCGATGCTCCGCCACGATGGCGCTGGATGCATGGTGCCGGGCTAACAAGGAACATGCCCGGAACGAAGGACTTTCCTGCTCTCGACGGCCCTGCAGATTCTGAGCCGTGTTTCAGCCTGCGGCCCGATCTCCAGTTCTGCAGACGGCGGCAGAATCTCCTGGTCCTGCCGGGTTGACGTCTCTTCCAGATCTGATAAATTCGTCCTCGACTATCTGTCTCTTGCAGTTTGGCCTCTTTACCATGGCTGAAAATAGCGATTGCAGTCCTCTTGGGCCTGCTTCAGCGCTTCTTCTGGGGAACATACCCCCAAAACTGCCTGCTGGACATGGGCAGCCAGAATGGTCTCTAGTTGCAGCTCGCTGAAGTTCTGGTAGTAAGTGCTGTTGCTGCGGCGCTGCGCTGTGGGAAAGCTCTTTCGCGCAGTGGAGAGCTAGGGGTATTGCTCGCTGATATCGCGGTTGCTGTATGCGGAACGGCAGGGAGACAGGCCGCCCAACATCGTGAAGACCGGTGCCACCAAGTCCATATCCTCCCGTTCTGCCCGTCGTGGCGGGATAGAATGCTGCTTCCGGCCTGACGCCTGCTGTCATACGCTTTCTGCTTTTTTGCGTCACAGTTGGCCGACGCGATGCCGCCCGGAGGAGACTCTGTGTTCTCGTACCGCGACGTTTTTTGCCTTTTACGGGGCCATGTAAAACAAGCTCAAATTGGTCTGGCAGACCCAACCTGGCTTTATAGCCGTTTGAAACAGCATCGGCTCATAGATGGAAATCTCGGGCTTATCTCTGCCGCACCTTGAGCAGTGGGCATTGCCCCTTTTTCTCTGCCTTTTCAAAGTGGACACAGGCTACCGCCTGGTATTGCATTCCGCTTCTCTCCCGGCTGATTTCCAAAGAAATCAGCCGGGTTTCCTGCGCCTTCAAAGAATTAGATGGTATCTGGAAGAATTTTTGCGTGGTTTTGCCGTATTCTGAGCTGCTGTGATAAGCATTTGTTGGCTTCATAGCCGAGACGATGATCTGGTGAATGCTTCGCGCTGTCATTCTCAAACTGCTGGTTTTAAATATTGGATAAAAAATATCGCCTACATTCCCGGCAGGTTTTTCTACACGGTCAGCAAGGAGAAGATCGTCCAGTACATCCCCATTCTGGGCAGCAAAATTAACCAATATCTCGAAAAATAATTAATAAGCAACGGTCCGGCCTGTTTGGATCCTGACAGTATTCGGACGGAAACCGCTGGTTTGAAGGCATGAGGACTTTCGGTTCCCCGGCTGCATTCCGTCCGTCAAACTGCTGTGCCGCAGTGCTTTTCGGACCTTTTGCTTCCTGAAATCCCCAAGAGCCAAAGGGCGATTCATTCCGCTCTGCGGTGGCTTTTGATATTCTGGTGCAGGATTTTGAGGGACAGATCTATCAAAATTTGCACCGCACTAAAGAATATAGAAAGCTCTCGATGAATAATGCAAAGAGACAAGACCGAGAACTGGGGCCCTGAACGGGAGAGTCACACGTTGCCGCCTGTGAGTGGTTTGTCTGAGGCTTTGGCAGAGAGGGCAGCACCAGGACGGCTGAAGCGGCTACGAACAGTGTGTGGCCTGTGTGCCCGCCACGGAAGCAGGGAATAGTCCCAGCCCCACCGAACCATTGGGAGCGGAAACAAGGTAGTTTTGAGGCTCTGCGGAGGACGAAAGAAAAAACAGGATAAAGACCGGGGGAGCGCAAGCGGCCTCCGGTCGGATCACAGCAGTCCGCAGTGCGGGCTGTTTCAAGGGTTTTCATAGGGCTGTGAAGTGGGGCAAAAATATGGGGATGGGATCCGCTCTGGGATCACTTTCCCGGAATGCTTAGAGACAAAATCAAAAAGTGGGGGCGTGCCGGGGATATGTACGGTTTTCTGCGGTTTTGGCCCACGGTTCCAGAGCGCATCCCCTTGCGGTACTGAAAACAAACATAGGGCCTCCAGCCAGGCAGCCGAGTTGTTACTTTTCTAAAAATTTCTATCCAGTTTCCTGGCTACTGAACCAGCGTCGTGATATGATGTGTCACTAACAAGGATGCAGCACAATGCATGACTACATGGGTTCCCTACACGCAAGGTTCTGCCGGGCACCGAAACTTAGGGTGTCCGGCAGAAACCGGAACAGGCTTATAGGAAAATTAAGGAAACGTTAGCTCACCAGACCCAGGAGAATTTGCTGCAGTTGGCAGTTATTTCTTAACTTTAATAAAACCGTCACCTTTCCCTGGCTATTTCTTTTTTCTGTGGTATATTGTGTCGTTGAAAAGGAGACGAATACTATGGTAAAGAAATAGATCAACGGCGAAGGTAACATCAGAAAGAGAAAAGATGGAGGGGGGGATACCGCAGGGCATGATCCCGAGACAGGCAAGGCCATCTACAAGAACGTCCTTGGCAGGACCCAGGCAGAGACGACGACCAAGCTGAAAGTGGAAAAATGGTTCCAAACAGCAGGAAAGCCTTGGCACGGCAGAGTTGCGCCAAGGCACGTTTTTTGCCCTGTATGGGTCATGGTTTGGGGCAACTGCAAATTTTGTAAAATCGCGTTATTTCTCCGGAAACCTTTGGATGCAAAGGCAGAAAAACCGTCTGATTTCTATGAAATCAGACGGTTTTGTGATTGCGGGGCATGACTTGAACCTACGACCTCCGGGTTATAAACTGCTATCGTTTTCTCTATCCGCTGCACCGCAACGTTTTCCGGACTTTTGTGGGACCTGGAATCGTCCAAAACCCGGAATTCATTTCTTCCTACTCCATGACGGTTTTCAGCAATCTGTGGCAGGTCATGGGGCGGGGAAAGATGCCGAAAATAAGGAGTACAAGAAATGCATCTAACGGTTTATGCTTACATATTGGGGGAGATGTGTTAACACCACATTGCATGAATCAAACGGAACGGGCCCTGGGTCTTTGCAGCTCCGATGTTCTTCCAGATCAATATCCCATCGCAGCGTTCGGGAAGATGACAATCAGTTCCGGGAAAAGCATCATAAAGAAGCAAGCAACCAGGAAAATAATAACATACGGCATGACCGCCTTGTACATAACCTTGGTGTCCACTCCCGGAGGTGCCACACCCTGCAAGTAGAACATATTGATGCCAAAAGGCGGAGTAATCATGCCCAGGCAAAGAGTGACACACAGAATCAGGATGGTGGCGTTGGTGTCCAGGGAAGAAGCCTGGATTACCGGCAGCAGAATGGGAATGGCAATCATGATGATGGGCGTAGTGTCCAGGAACATCCCCATCACAAAGAACAGCGCAAAGATCAGCAGCATCAGGGGCAGGCCGTCCAGATTGGAGCTTGCAAAAGCAGCGGCTACCACGTCAGACAGGCGGGTGATATTCACCAGGGAGTTGTAAGCGGCGCCTCCCATGAGAATCCACATAAGCATGGCGGAGACCTCCATGGTCTGGATGAGAGAGGCCCGCAGATTCTTCACATTCAGTTTCCGGGTAATCAGGGCATACACCATGGAGGCGAAGGCGCCCACACCGGCGGCCTCAGTAGGTGTTGCGATTCCGGCATAGATGCAGCCCAGCACCAGAACGATGATGGCAATGGGGGCGATGACCTTTTTAAACACCCGCATCTTCTCGCCCCAGGAGGGACGCTCGGCCTTGGGGATGCCGGGGCCCAGCTTGGGATTGATGGCACAGCGGATGCCGATATAGATGATGAACAGCAGGGCCAAGCCTACGCCGGGCAACGCACCGCCGGCAAACAGCCAGCCTGCGGACACGCCGGTATAGGAAGACATGATGATCATGATGGTAGAGGGCGGGATAATGGGGCCCAGGCAGCCACCTGCCAGCACGGGGCCAGTGGCCAACGCTTTGTCATAACCACGGTCCAACATAGCTGGCAGTGCAATCAGCCCCATCATGATGGTAGCGGTGGCCGCCACACCGCTCATAGCGGCGATGACTGCTGTGGTGGCCACTGTGGCCATAGCCAGACCGCCATTGATACCGCCAAGCCACTTGTGGAAGAATTCGTAGATGTCTCCGCCGATGCCGGAGGTCTGGAGGAACGCCGCCATCAGAGCGAACATGGGGATGGCCAGCAGGGACTCCGACTGCATCTGATAAACAAATGCTGCGTTCAACACATTCAGCAGGCCAGAGCCGTAGAACACCAGCAGGATGACTGAAGCCACGCTCATCATGGCAAAGCAGATGGGGATGCCTAGCGCCATCAGGGCTACCAGCCCCAGCAGCAAAATGATAATATCAGGACTCACTGTATGTCCTCCTTTCCGGTTTCGTCAGGCAGATGCTCAGCGGACTTCACGATTTCAATTGCCTCCGCGACTTCGTCGGAGTTGTTGGTGAGTTCAATCTTGCCTGCCATAGCGGCTACATTCTTGATAAGCTCACTGATGGCTTGAATGAACATCAGTGCAGCGCCCAGAGGCACCCAAAACCGGATGGTCCACATGGGAGACCCCCACACGGAAGAGATCCGTTCATTGAGGCGGAAGGACAGTAGGAAGATGTTTATGCCGTAGATAAATACCAGCCCCATACAGATCAGGACCAGAATGGCGGTGGCGATATTGATACCGCAGCGGACTTTGACAGGGAATTTATTATAAAGCAGATCCACTCGCACCAGGCCGCCCTTCCAGTAGCAGTATCCGCCGCAGGCCATCAGCATCAGGCCCCAGATCTGGATAATCAGCTCCCATGCCCAGACGGTTGGAGACTTGAGGACATAACGTGAGAATACCTCAAAGGCGGTGAGGCAGATCATGGGCAGAAGAATCCAGGCGAAGATTCTGCCAATGGTCCGATTAATGGCGTCAATGCCGCCTGATAATTTCAATAGTGCGTTCATGTCTCACTTTCCCTTCTCTTGAATTCTATTTTTCTGTGAGGAACGCGCGGACTCAGTAATCCACTTGGCGGCCATAGTCACGGTTTTGCTGCTTGATGATCTCAATACCGCGGGCCATACGCTCGCTCTTGGCGGCCAGCTCTTCCCAGGTCTGGGTGACAGCAATTTCACGCATCTCGGCCAGGACGTCATCAGGCAGCGGAGACAGCTCAGTGTAGCCGCCCTGGATAGCGTCTCGAACACTTTTCTCCGTACCAACCACATGGGCCTGGCCGATGACGCCGATGTTGGCCAGCCGGATGGTCTCGTCCACGATGCTCCGCAGGTCCTCAGGGAGCTTGTTCAGGCTGTCCTGATTCACCACGGTGGCCATTTGGCAGAAGCACATGGAGGGGCTGAGGGCGTACTGCGCCACCTCGCGGATGTTGTTGGAGTCACTCAGAGAGGACCAGCCATACAGAGCGCCGTCAATGGTGCCCAGCTGCAGGGCCTGATAGACCTCTGTGCCGGCAATGTTGGTGGGAGAGGCCCCCAACGCAGCCAGGAAGTCGCCCCACACGCCCAGAGCGCGGATCTTTTTGCCGTGGAAGTCCTCCAGGCTCTCTACCTGGAAGTTTGCCAGGACGTTGTAGTTGGGCTCATGGGCATTCCAGTAGTATTTGAGATTCAGTTCTCCGTAGGCCTCCTGGATCACATCCAGCAACCCATAGTTCTCCATTACGTCATAGATTTCGGCGGAGCTCTCCCATGCAAAGGGGATGCCGCAGGCCAGATCCGCCTCCGGAATCAGGCCGGAGAAGGTGGAGCCGAAGATGACGGCACAGTCAAAGGCATTTTGCGAGAGATAGGTCAGTATATCGGAGGTCTGGCACAAAGCGCCCGGCTCATACAGCTCCACCTGAAGGCGGCCATTGGTAGCGGTCTCCAGAGCCTCCTTCAGGTTGGTGGCCATATCGCCCTGCAGGGAATTCAGGGAGTAGCTGCTCTGCAGGCGCCAGGTGATCGTCTCGCCACCGGAGGAGCTCTCTCCCACGCCTGAATCGCTGCCAGCGGTATCGCCGCCGCAAGCAGTCAGCAACGTCAGCGACATACACAGTGCCAGAATCAGCGCAAACAGTTTTTTTGCATTCTTTCTCATGATCCTTCCTCCTAAAGTCTTGTATGGGGGATGTGTTTTACTGGCCGGTATACTGCGGCTCCCGCTTTTCCAGGAAGGCGGAAACACCCTCCTTGAAATCCGCATGACGAGCCATGTAGCGGGTGTAAGTCACCTCCAGCTCATCCTTCCGGTGGATCTGGAAATCCTCCTGCTCATTCATGCAGGCTTTCAGGTACCGCAGCACCAGGGGACCACGGCGGCACAACTCCCGCGCCTTGTCCATGGCCGCGGGCATCAGTTCCTCCAGCGTGTCTACCACCATGGTGACACCGCCGTACTTGTCGTGGAGCTCTTCTGCGGTGATGAAAGTGCCGCAGTAGCTCATATCCCGCTGGATCTGGGGGGGCAGAATACGGGCCAGATGGGCGCTGCCGCCCACCACGCTGAGCTTTGCCTCCGGTGCGCCGAAGAGGGTCCCCTTCACGGCGATAGAGATATCCGCACCGGCGGGGTAGCACACGCCGCCGCCCAGGCAGTGGCCGTGAACTGCACAGATCAGGGGAACCCGCAGTTCATAGAGGGCCTGAGCACCATCGTAATAGACCTCCTGGGTATTGGTGACATCCTTATCCAGGATGCTCTGATAGAATCGCTTGATGTCCACGCCCACGCAGAAGGTTTTGATGTCGGAGTGCATAATGCACACCCAGATGTCGTCCTCATGGTTGATATAGTCGCACAGGAGCAGGATCTCCTCCTGCACCACGCCGTCTGCCGCATTCACCGGGGGATTGTGGAGGGTCATAACGGCGATGTGATCCTCCACGGACAGGAATACCTTTTGTAAGGTATGTCCATTGACGGCCTCAATTTTTTTCTCGGACATATTACTGATCCTCCTTGCCATAGCGTTCGTAGTAAGCTTCCCAGAGCTGATCCCGGAACTTGGGGTGGGCGATGCTGATCAGGAGCCTGGCCCGCTCCCGCAGACTCTTGGCCCGCAGGTTGGCGATGCCGTATTCCGTGACGATGTAGTGGACATCTGTGCGGGTGGTGGTGACTGTGGTGCCGGGCTCAAACACCGGGACGATCCGGGACACTTCCCCGTGCTTGGCCGTAGAGGGCATGGCCAGAATGGCCTTGCCGTCTGGACACATGGCCGCGCCCCGGACATAGTCCAGCTGACCGCCGATGCCGGAGAACTGCTTGGTACCCATGGACTCAGAGTTTACCTGGCCGTTGAAATCCACCTGCAGGCAGGAGTTGATGGACACGACTTTGGGATTCTGGCAGATCACGGCGGGGTTGTTCACATAGTCCACGGTCCGCATTAGCACGTCCGGGTTGTCGTCCACGAAGTCATAGAGCTTTTTGGAGCCCATCAAGAAGGCGGCCACCATCTTGCCCTTGTCCAGCCGCTTGTTGGCACCGGTGATGACTCCCTTCTGGTACAGGTCCACCACCCCGTCGGAGAACATCTCCGAGTGGATGCCCAGGTCCTTTTTGTCTCCCAGGAACTTCAGAACCGCGTCTGGGATGGTGCCGATGCCCAGCTGCAGGGTGGAGCCGTCCTCCACCAGGGAGGCCACGTTCCGGCCGATGGCCTCCTCCACCTCGCCGATAGCGCCGCCACCCAGCTCCGGCAGAGGCGTGGACGCCTCCACACAATAGGTTAGCTGGGAGACATGGAGGAAGGACTCTCCCATGGTGCGGGGCATCTGGTCATTGACCTGGGCAATGACCATCTTGGCATTCAGGCAGGCGGGCTTGGTACCGCCCACAGAGACGCCCAGGGACACGTAGCCGTGCTTGTCCGGCGGAGTGACGGACACCATTGCCACATCGATGGGGAAAGTGCCGTCAGAGAAGAACCGGGTGGACTGATGGAAGAAAAAGGGGGTGTAGTCCGCCCGCCCTTCCTGCACGGCTTTGCGGGTGGGGCCGCCTACGAACATGGCATTATGGTGGAGGTGCCCCTTCATTTTGGAATCGCAATACTCTCCCTTTCCCATGGGGACCCAGTGGACGATCTCCACGTCTTTGTACTGTTCATAGTTTCGCACCAGCGCGTCCACCAGGACGGGGGGCTCATTGGCCGCATGGCCGAAAAAGACCCGGGAGCCATTGGGAATCTGGCGGACAGCCTCATCAGCGGTCGTCAGCTTGGAAGCATAGAGCGCCTTCCAGTCTTCCATCTCTTGTACCTCCTTAAAATCTCACATATTTCATCGATGGTATGTCTGGCGGGGGATTTCCGCCACCAACACATTCCGTTGGAATTCGACAAATCATTATAGCAAAAATCTTGCCAATTTAAAAAAACATTCCAGCGAAAAGCCAGAAACCCCTATGACTGTATGGAATTGCGGTTCCTCCCAAAATTCAAAAAAGATCGAATTATTTTCCATGACGGAAACGGGGCCTCGATTATGTGAAAAAAATTGCAATTTTGTGTTCCAAAATTGGAACGAATTTTGAGTAGAGTGCTCCGAAATTGGAACTTGTGAAAACATAAGATTTATGATATAGTCATTTTTGTTAAAAACAAAGCAAAGATGATATGAGTTTTGACGATAAAAAGTGTAATTTCAAATTTGAAATTGCACAAAAGAGCAAAAGGCGAAGGGAGGTGTTCCATTTTTGGAGCAAAAGCAGGTGCGCTCGCAGTTTTCCCATGAGACCATGGAGGAACTGCGCAAGCGAGTTTTGGATTTGG
Organism: Oscillibacter sp. KLE 1745; assembly: GCF_000469445.2. NCBI lineage: Bacteria > Bacillati > Bacillota > Clostridia > Eubacteriales > Oscillospiraceae > Oscillibacter > Oscillibacter sp. KLE 1745. The sequence goes on from NZ_KI271735.1 coordinate 40,881, forward strand.
AAGAACAGAACCGTGTCCTGGATGCTTTTATCGAGAACTCTACGGATGCCATCCAGATCTCAGACCGGAATCTGGTGACGCTGCGGATCAACCGGGCTTATGAGGTCCTCACCGGGATTCGGAGAGAGGAGTTAGTGGGGGTGCCGGTGGAGCAGTTGGTGAGAAACCATCTGATTTCCGAATCCTGCGGTGCTATCGTAGCAAAGACCAAAAAGCCACACACCATTGTGCAGACCTTCTATCGCACAGGGCGCAGTGCACATGTGTCCTGCACGCCGGTATTTGATAGCTGCGGTGAGATTGAATTCTATATCTGTAATGACCGGGATTTGGACGAAATCAGCTCTTTGCAGCAGGAGCTTGATAAGATCCGGGGACTGAATGACCAATATCTCCAGGAACTGGGGAGCATCAAGGCCCGGATGGGTGGCCAAAGCAAACTGATTGTGGCCGATAAGGAGATGCTGAAGGTGCTGGCCCTGGCCGCCCGGATAGCCAAGGTGGACTCTACCGCCCTTCTGCTGGGAGAAACCGGTGTAGGTAAGGATGAGATTGCCAGATTCATCCACCAGAACAGCGGGCGGTCCAACCGGCGGTTTGTTCCCATCAACTGCGCTGCCATCACAGAGTCTCTCTTTGAGAGCGAACTCTTTGGACATGAAGGCCATGCCTTCACCGGCGCTGGCAGCAAAGTGAAGCCAGGCCTTCTAGAGGCAGCAGATCACGGAACGCTGTTTCTGGATGAGGTCGGCGAGCTGTCTCTGAATATGCAGGCCAAACTGCTCCATGTGCTGCAGAACCGCTCTTTCATCCGCGTGGGCGGCAACGAACCCGTACAGGTGGACATCCGAGTGATCGCCGCTACTAACTGCGACTTGGAAGAGATGGTGCAGCAGAAACGCTTTCGGGAGGACCTGTATTACCGGCTGAATGTCATGCCGATCCATATTCCGCCGCTCCGGAAGCGAAAAAATGACATCATTCCTCTGGCTCAGCATTTTCTAGATTACTACAATCAAAAATACGACTTTCATCGGAAACTGTCCCCAGCAACCTGCTTTGCGTTGCTGAACTATCGGTGGGAAGGGAACGTCCGCCAGCTGAAAAACAGCATTGAGCAGGCGACCATCATCACGGATACAGACTTGATTCAGCCGGAGAGCCTGCCGATGAACGTGGCGGGTCCGGAGCCTGTTCAGGATGCTCCGGCAGAGGCGGGACTGAATGAGATGCTGGAGCGTATGGAGCTGCGGTATCTCCAGACATTCTACGAGCGGTACGGAAGTATCCGTAAGGCTGCGGAACGCCTGAAACTCCCGCCCACTACGTTCCTACGCCATTGGGAACGGCTACGGCAGAAATATGGAACCTCTTCAGCAGAAGGCAAAGAATGAGGATCTGACGAAATAAACATCCGCTAATGCAATGTGGATACTATGTATTCAAATTCCAAAATGCAATATGAAATGAGTTGGGCCACGGGATGCTTGGAATGCGGGCAACTCTATGTAAATGACACAGACCTTTGGACCCATGTGGGGAGCTGGGTAAAATCAGCGGGGCGGCTCTGTTGATTCTTTGTACAAGACCATCCGGGCTTTTTTGTGGGCAAGCATCTCGTCCAGCTATACGGCGGCTGCAGTTCTGGGCAGAAGCCCGGCCCCACTTGGGACGACCACGGGTTGGAGGACTGGAAGAAGCCCCCCTCTGTTTGGTATGTGAGCCGCTGTGTGGGGCGAATGGGGACGGGATAGCCGTGCCCCCCACAAAAGTCATCCTACGGCTGGGCGGAAGTGGGGAGTGGAAGTGCGAGATTGCCATGGAAACACATTTTTCCCCAGAATCGGGAGTGGCTCCACCAGTTGAAAGCATAGCGGGCGCCCTCCGGCCAGATCACAACCGCCCGCAGTACAGGCAGTTGCGGGAGTTTTCTAGGCGGCCGAAAGCAGGACCAAAAACAGAGGGATCGGCTCATCTTTAGGGTCACTTTTCTGGAATACTTAGAAGCACAAACAAAAAGTATGGGTCACCGCTGGGATGCACACAGCTTCCTAGAGCTATGCCCCACGCTTCCGGCAGGGACGTCCCATCAGGAAGTGCGGAACCGAAAGCAACGCTACGGATTCTGACCAGACAACCAAGTTGTTACTTTTCTGATAATAGATGCTGCATCCCCCGGCTATTGAGCCAGCGTCGTGATATGGTGTGTCGCTGATAGGAAGCGGCACTAGGCGAGTGGTTTGAAAACTACGCAAAGATTAAGGGTCGCTCCTCCCCCCACCAGACCTGCCGGGGGTACATCGATAACCATATCAAGCCGAATATCGGCAAAGTTCCGCTGGAAAAACTCACTTCTCTGGAGTTACAGAAGCTCTACAAGAAGCTGTTGACCAGCGGGAGAATTGACAGAGTAGAGAGCAGGCACGAGGCAAAGGGGCTGAGCCCCAAGACAGTGCGGAACATCTGCCGGATCATCGCCTCAGCCATGAAACTGGCAAAGAAGCAGAGAATCATCGTAGCAGATCCCGCCGAAGCTGGAACATCGGGAGATGAAAACACTGCCCATTGAACAGATGGACTCCTTCCTTAGAGAGGCCAGAGACAGCGGGGTATTCGAGATGTACTACGTGGAGTTGGCAACCGGTTTCCGGCGAGGCCAATTGCTCGGCCTGAAGTGGGAGGACATCGATTTCGAACATGACAACCTCCAGGTGAAACGGCAAATCGCCCGGATCAATGACGAAATCGTAAAAGCACACCGGAAAAGCAAGAACGCCTACCGGACGCTGCCGCAAGCGGAGGATACCATCCAGGTTCTGAAACAACAGAGGAAGAAAACCGTCAGCAGTCCCTGAGTGTTTCCCTCACCCACCGGCGGTCCCATCTCGCCGGATAGTTTGCTCCACCAGGTACTGAAACGAGCGGGGCTGCCTCGGGTCAGATTCCACGATCTCCGGCATACCTTCGCCACGCTGGCCTTCCAGAACGGCGTGGACACCAAGGTGGTGTCCGGGATACTGGGGTACTTCAGCGCGGGTTCACCCTGGACACTTATGCCCATGTCACAACAGCAGCCCAGAAGGAGGCAGCAAAAACCATGGAAAGGGTCCTGACGGCAACACTGTAAACAAAAAAATCTTCCCCGAAAGCGGAAAAGTCCGGAGGCGGTATTTCCGCCTCCGGGCGCGTTTTTTGACCCATCTGGGTCATGGTTTGGGTCACCCCGGTGTCCAGAAAATGGGGATGTCCAAAAAAGTTGCAAACGGGCAGAGAAAATCGCCGCTTTCCGGGTGGGAAGCAGCGATTTTATGGTTGCGGGGGCTAGACTTGAACCAATGACCTCCGGGTTATGAGTCACTAATCTAGTGGCCCGTAATCCGGAGGTCGTTTTTCTGTTTTTGCCTTTCATATCAGGCGATACAGCGCCCGACAGCAAAGCACGTTCCGTAGAGCCTGTGTGTCAGTTTTTTCCCTTTTAATTTTAACTATTTTATCCCACTTGCAAAATAACCGCAAACACGGATTTGGCCTTGATCTGCCGTGCTGATTCGAGGCAACTGCAATTACCAAAAACTGCACAACCATGTGGGAAGGCTTACCCCGCTTCGAACTAAGTAAGGATATTTCAAGAAATAAAGCGAAGCTATTCTTCTCATTTCTTGAGCCATGGAACTGGGCAGGGCAAGCACCACATCCAGCTATACGCCGTCTCAGTTCCGAGCAGAAACCTGGCCCAACTTTGGGGGACCAACAGCCCGAAGGACAGAAAAAATCCAGATCTTGTTTGGCCGTGTGAGCCTCTGTGTGTCCTTTGGACTGTTTGCCATTAGAAGAGAATTTGACCTGAACCAGAAACATGTGATATGATGCCTTAGTTTGGAATTGTCTGGGGAGAAGTGCGTGGCCGATGAGTTTGAAGTTGTTACCCACCACACGATTTAGGAAAAATTGAGTTTCCCGCAAAAAGCAGGGGATAGAGGACTGCTGTGGGAAGTCCGGAAGCCTGTTCAAAAAGCCCCACAGTACAGGGCAATGTCATTAAGTTAAGCGTTTTCCGAAGGAACGGCGCACAAAGTAGTAATTTATTTCGCACAAATTGGGGGAGACTTAAAAAGCGAAAGTTAAGAACAGGGGTGCCCCGGTTCTTAACTTAGTGACATTGCAGCACAGTTTTTTGAATCAGTATTTCCTGTTTTTTTGAACAAAAAGGCCACAATTCGACTTTTGCGTTCTCGGGACAGGCCAATTCCCAGACACTACGATTGCCACAGAGCGACAGGAACTTAAAGGGAGACTTGGAGTCAAAAACTTGGAACATACTAGCCATTCTTCATCTTGGTATTGCCAGGATTTGTCTCGTCATGCTATAATATATGTTAATTATAGTATACAGCGTTGCAGATTTGTTTTCGGTTTATGGTTTCTGAAATTTTCCAGATGAACTCCATCCGGAAGAATCTTTTGTGAAGAGGTTTTATCAGATATGTCTTACAAAAGACTGGTATATCAAGAGGTCGCGGCGCAGGGAAACTCTCTGGACCCTCTTCTCACTAATAAGCAGGAGTATGCGTATCAGTGGCTAAAAAGCTCGATTATTGAGAATAAAATCAAGCCGTCTACCCTGCTGGTTGAGCGGCATCTGAGTGAAATGCTGCATATTAGCCGGACCCCGGTCCGTACTGCACTTATGCGCCTGGCAGATGAGGGTTTTGTTGTGATCTCGCCCGGGCGAGGTATGGTGGTGGCGCCCCTATACAAACATGATGTCGTAGATGTGTACACCCTTCGGAAGGCCCTGGATGTTCTGGCAATTGAATTGTATATTGGACGTGCAACAAAGGCGTCCATTCAACAGATGGCAGATGCTTTTGATGCGATGGAAGAGGCTTATCATCTCGAAGATTACGCAGAAGTTGCCCAGCAAGACGAGGTCTTTCACGGTATTTATATTCACAACACGGGAAACGGCAGATTAGAGGCGATGCTGGATGGGCTGAAAGACCAGTCCAACCGGATGCGGCATCTCGTTCAAGAAGACCATACCCGCATCATGGCCTCCAGGCGGGAGCATCAGGCGATTTTAGAGGCCGTCGAGGCCAAAGATGTTGAGAAGGCATGTGAAGCTGTTCAACAACATATGATATCGACCATGGAGTACCATCTTCAAAAATTAAAAAATGATGAATCTGCCACATAATTGTGCGGATTTCAGGAAAATGCAGCCTGCTTCCATAAGGAAAGCAGGCGTATTTTTTTCTGATATATAAAAAGTCTGAATGCTGCGGAATCGCTTGAATCAGAAATAATACTAGGAATACCGAGATTCGGAGCAGAATACACATAAGAATTAGGACTGGGCATAGAAATTTGTTAAAAGTGTATATATTTTTTGATCCGAATGTTACAAAAAATAGAATTGATCCCCAGAGCCCATTAAGTATATTGACAAATTCATAAGCCGAATGGTATTCTTGGTATACCAAAAGAACCAAGTAAATTAAAGCGATATATGCGCAGGGAGGAATCAAAATGGTATACGGCACCAAGGGGACGATGCAGGTCGATTATGAAGACCGGATTGACTTTACACGAATGCGGGAGTACCGCGAGGGACGGATTCAGAAGCTCCTGGAAAAGTCTGACTTTTCCTGCCTGATTCTGTTTGCCACAGAGAACAAACGGTATGCAACATCCACGGCGGTAGCCTCTCCAGAAGTCGATAATATGGGAAGGTATGCCATTGTCCCCCGCGGCGGCAAACCTTATATTTTTGGATTCGGCTCCGAGGTCGCCAATGAGCGGATTAACTGCTCTTGGATTAAAAATCGGGCCTATCCCGCTCATACAACAATGTTTGGCGCTCTGCCTGCCAGCTGGGGCATGGATGGCGGACATCTGGATAAATTTGAGGCGGATCTCCGAATGGTGATGGAGGAAAATCATCTGGATCCAAAGGCCCCCATCGGTGTAGACAAGATCGACGGCCAGTTGATGGCGGAACTGACGAAGCGAGGTTATAAGCTGGGCGATGGCGAAGAAATCATGTGTGCCGCCCGTGAGATCAAAAACGAGGACGAGATCCAGATCATGATGCAGGCTGCCGCCAGTGTGGACGCAGCTTTCTATCAAATGGCCCGTGCGCTGCATCCCGGCGTGAAGGAGAATGAGTTGCAGGCAGTAGCCGCCGCAGAGCTGCATCGGCAGGGATCACAGTGGATACATAATATCCAGATGACCTCTGGCACCCGGGCACATCCCCACCCGCATCTGTCCTCTGATCGTGTGATCCAGCCTGGCGATATGGTATTTGCGGATCTCTGCACATTGTTCAATGGCTACCACACCTGTTATTACAGGACGTTGTGCTGCGGTGAACCCTCTGACCAGGCAAAGCGAGTGTATGACAGTGCCTATCAGATGTTGCTGGCCGGAATTGATAAATGTCGGGTAGGCAACACCACAGCAGATATCGTGAATGCATGGCCTGATTTCAAGCACTGGGGCTTTAAAAATGAAGGTGAGGCATTTGGCTTGGCATTTGGCCATGGATTGGGCGTATGCCTGTGGGAGCGGCCCATGATCGAGCGTAGCTTCTCTCTGGAGCATCCTGTGGAGCTGCAGGAAGGCATGGTCATCGCTGTGGAGACCTATGATGGCGAGGGGCATGTGGGCGCCCGCATCGAAGACGAGGTGGTCATCACCAAAGACGGCCCTCTGGTAATCTCCAAGTTCCCCAAAGATAAGCTTCTGGCCTGCCCTATTCTGTAAAGTCTTTCTTGTGTAGCTCTGGCACGGGTGTGCTGATATGTGATATTTAAGGAGGATCTTTTATGGCAAGCATTCAGGGAAAAGTTGCAATCGTAACCGGCTCTGCAAGAGGTATCGGCGCTGGTATTGCTGCCAGATTTGGTAAGGAAGGCGCAAAGGTTATCTGCCTGGACCGCAACCCTGCCGCGGAGACCGTGAACCACATCAAATCCAATGGCGGCGACGCTATGGCTATTCAGTGCGATATTTCTAAGCAGGCCAGTATTGAAGCCGCTGTTCGGCAGGTCTTGGATACTTATGGCACCATTGATATTCTTGTCAACTCCGCAGGTTTGTCCAAGATGGCATCTATCACAGATGCTACTGAGGCAGACTGGGATTACGTGAACAATGTCACTCTGAAGGGCACCTGGCTGATGATCAAAGGTGTAGCACCCACTATGAAAGCCAACAAAAGCGGCAAGATTATCAATATCGCCTCCATTTCCGGCTGCGTTGCCTTTGTGGATCAATCCATCTATTGCGCCGCCAAGGGCGGTGTGGTCAATATGACGCGTGAGCTGGGTGTCGAGCTGGCGCCTTTCGGCATCAATGTAAACGCGATCTGCCCCAGTGTTGTAGATACACCCCTGTTTATCGACATCAATTCTCCGCTGGAGGGTAAATTCCTTCAGGACTGCATTGACGGCCATCCCATTGGCCGGATCTCTACTCCGGATGACATTGCCGGCCCCGCCGTCTTTCTGGCCTCTGATGATGCCAGCTTTATCTGCGGTCACATTCTGATGGTTGACGGTGGCTGGACCGCAAAGTAATTGGCATCATCGTTTGGCGTGTTTTTGAACTTTGAAATTCCCGGGCATTTGTTTTAACAAATGCCCGGGACTAATAAGGAGGAGTTGCTGTCATGGCAAATCTGAAAATTGGCACCATCGGGCTCGGACGCCTGGGTTACCATCATACCAAAAACGTGACTCGGACATTTGGCGCGGAATTGGTAGCAGTTGCAGATGCTTTCCCAGATGCTTTAAAACGGGGTGAAACGGATTTCGGAGTAAAAGGTTATGCAGACTACCGTGATCTGATCAATGACCCTGAAGTGGAAGCCATTGTCATTGCAACGCCGACCCAGACTCACTATGAGGTATTGATGGCGGCAATTCCCAGCGGAAAGCCGATCTTCTGTGAAAAGCCCATTACCTTTGAGCTTGACGAGGCGGAGAAGATCTTAAAAGAAGTTGAACGATACAACGCCTTTGTCATGATCGGCTATATGCGCCGGTACGACCCTGCTTACATGGCCGGAAAAAAGATGATCGAAAGTGGCGAATGCGGTAAGCCCATCTATGTCCATGACTGCTGCAGAGATCCCAAAGGACCTCCCCCCAACTATGTCCCGCAGAGCGGCGGTCTGTTTGTGGATATGGGTGTACATGATTTGGACATCGTCCGCTGGATGATGGGCTGCGAGATCACGGAAATCTATTCTCGCGGCAGTGTACTGAAATACGACTTCCTCAATGAATTGAACGATGTGGATCATGGCCAGATGCTGCTGAAGTTCGAAAATGGTGCTCTGGGAATGATCGAGGTCTGCCGCAATGGCAATAATGTTTATGAATGCCGTACAGAGGTCGTTGGTAAGGAGAAGACCATTCTGGTTGGGCAGGACCGCCTGACCAATGTGACAATGATCGGAGACCGCAGCCGCACCACAGATATGTCTGACTGGGTTCTGGAACGCTTTAAGGATGCCTATGAAGGCGAATTGCAGGCATTTGTTGACTGCGTCCGGGCAGGCAACCCCTCTCCCGTAGACGCCTATGACGGGCTGGTCGGTATCAAACTGGCCCTGGCTGCCACCGAATCTTACCGCACAGATAAACCAGTACAACTAACTTATTGAAAAACAGAGTAAACCACAGAGAACTCACTGATACTACGCATAATATAAAAAGGTAGGCGAAATATCAGCGATGTTTACTGCTATCAGTATGGCTATATGCTTGCTGGTCGTCTTTGTCTATGTGGTCTATAAAACCAGACAGATCAATGTCAGCGGCAGTGACGGATACTTTCTGGCAGGCAGATCTCTGACAGGCGGCGTAATTTGTGCCACAATTCTGCTGACAAACCTCTCTACTGAGCAACTGGTAGGCCTGAGCGGACAGGTCTATTCCTCCAACATGGGTCCAATGGCCTGGGAAGCTCCTGCTTGTATCGGCGCAATCGGCTTAGCATTTATCTTCCTGCCCCACTATTTCCGGCAGGGTGTTATGACTGTCCCAGAGTTTTTAGAGACCAGATATGATGCAGGCGTCAAAAAGCTGGTTGCTTTTTTGCTGCTTGCCACATATTTGCTGACATTCCTGCCGACCGTACTTTATTCCGGCGCGCTGGTTTTTGAACAGATGTTCAATGTCGGCGAGATCCTGAATATCAGTCATTTCACTGCGGTTGCACTGGTCACGTTTATCTTGGGTTTGGTAGGGGCTTTTTATACCATTGTTGGCGGTGTTAAAGCCTCTGCCTCTGCGGATACCATTTATGGCATCCTCTTCGCGATCGGTGGCTGCGCCGTGCCGATTTTTGCCTTAATCTTCTTGGGAAACGGCAACTTTTTAGATGGCTTCCAAGCCCTTCTGTCCAGGGTCCCGGCTGAGAAATTTACCGCAATCAACTCAGCAACCGCTACTGCGCCCGAGGTCCCCTGGCCGATTTTGTTTACTGGCATGGTGTTTAACATGCTGTACTATTTTGGATGTAATCAATCCCTTGTACAGCGGGCTCTGGGAGGAAAAAGCCTGGCAGAAGCCCAGAAGGGCGCCCTGTTGTTCGGCCTGATTAAGGTGTTCTGTCCTCTGATCCTCTGCTCTACAGGACTGTTTGCCTATGCGATCTTTGGCGATACGATCGAAGTGGCTGATATGGCGTATCCTATGGTGGTTGCAGAAGTCCTACCTGCCCCCCTGCTGGGCTTTGTCGGAGCCGCTATTGTTGGCGCAATCCTGAGTTCCTATGCCGGTACACTGAACTCCTGTGTAACGTTGTACTCTCTAGAGTTTCATGAAAGCATTTTCAAAAAGAAGCTCAGCGACAAAGGGCTGGTCCGTGTAGGCCGAATCAGCGGTGTGATCATTGCAATCATTTCCATAGGCATTGCACCGTTCATCATGTATGCGCCTTCCGGCCTGTACGATTTTCTGCAAAGATTTTTTGGCACGTTCAATGCTCCTACACTGGCGGTTGTTCTGTATGCGATTTATTCCCGCAAGGTTACACCGCTGGCCGCAAAGGCTGCGTTCTGCGTACATATCCCCCTGTACTGGCTGGCGACGCTATTGCTGCCACAGGTCCATTACCTCTATTTCTTTGCGATTCTCTTCCCGTTTGATGTGTTGGTGATGTATGTTATCACCAAGCGGCACCCCCGAACAGAACTGATTGAGATTCAAGAAAAAGCACAGGTTGATATGACCCCCTGGAAATACGGCAAATTAGTTGCTGTTTTGTCGATTTTAGCACTGCTGGGCATGTACTTTGTTTTCTCTCCGCTGTGTTTAGCAAAGATATAATTTGTGCTAAATTTTACTTTCATTTTATCTCCTAATTGGAGATATTTCCGAAAATTATATGGCCCTGTGTTTTCAGCACAGGGCCATATAATTTTATACATCAGAAGCCGGTCCCACTTTGAGCAGTCAAAGGCCCCAGGGCGGTGAGACGCTCCCCCGTTTGGCTTTGTGAGCCGCTGTGTGCCCTCTTTCATCAGAGGGCACGCAACAGCATCTTCCCGCGTCCGCCCTTTTGGGGGCAGTTTGGACCTTATTTCAGGAATTTGAGGAGAACGAAAGAAAAGGCATTCGGCTATGGATTTATCAAGGATTAAAAATGCACTTATTTGAATAAGTTTATATTCAATAAATGTGCATAAAGGTGCGGCCCCACGCTGCATGGATCGGCCAGTGCCGTAGGATAAAGGCCATAGGCACGGGCGTCCTCTGGCCAGATTACAACTGCCCGCAGCACGGGCGGTTGCGGGAGTTTTTCAGGTGGCCGAAAGCACGAGCAAAAAGTATGGGTCACCGCTGGGATGCACACAGCTTCCTAGAGCTATGCCCCACGCTTCCGGCAGGGACGTCCCATCAGGAATTGCGGAACCGAAAGCAACGCTACGGATTCCGACCGGACAACCAAGTTGTTGCTTTTCTGGTAATAGATGACGTATCCCCCGGCTATTGAGCCAGCGTCATGATATGGTGTGTCGCTGATAGGAAGCGGCGCAGCTACATAAGAGCCCTGCACACACGGTTCTACCGGGAGCCGGAGCTTTGGAGTACCCGGGCGGCACTGGAACACACCTGCAGAAAAATCAAAGGAAGATTAGGGAGCAAGACCAGGAAATTCTGTTACAGCTGGCGGATCGGGAGAACGAACTGCGGGTGGAGACCTCCCTGGTACCTTTATCGCCGGGTTTCAGCTGGGCATGGGGATTGCTGGGGGACTGGAGCCCTATTCTTTCGAAGACGCGGAAGAAAAGCAAGCCACAGAGTGGGTGAAAACAGGGCGTCCCCACGTCAAAGATTGATATGGTATACAAAGAGAAAGAGCTGCCGCTGGCAGCTCTTTCTTAAATTTCTGATAACAGTAGCTGTAAGCCCTGGCTGTTTCTTTTTCTGTGGTATTGTGTGTCGTTGAAAGGGAGGCGGATGCCATGGCAAAGAAGCGAGCCAACGGTGAAGGTAATATCAGGAAAAGATGGCCGGTGGGAAGGGCGTTACACCGCTGGGCACGATCTGGAGACCGGAAAGGTGATCTACAAAAACGTCCTCGGCCGGACCCAGGCAGAGACAAAGGCCAAGCTAAAGGCGGCCATCTAGGAAACCAAGAGCTTGGACGTTACCAACATCGTGAAATACACAGCGGGTACTTGGATGGACAAGTGGTTCGAGAACTACTCAAAGATCAAAGCGAGACCATCCTCTCACCAGACCTGCCGGAGGTACATCGATAACCACATCAAGCCAAACATCGGGGAGATTTCACTGGAAAAGCTCACTTCTCTGGAGTTACAGAAATTCTACAAGAAGCTGCTGACCAGCGGGAGAATTGACAGGGTCGAGAGCAAAAATCAGGCAAAGGGTTTGAGTCCTAAGACGGTGCGGAACATCTGCCAGATCATTGCCTCGGCTATGAAACTGGCCAAAGAGCAACGGCTGATTGCAGCAGACCCTACAGAGGGCTGTGCCCTGCCGAAGCTGAAACGCAAGGAGATGAAAACGCTGCCCATTGAACAGCTGGCATCCTTCCTTAGAGATGCCAGAAACAGTAGGATATTCGAGATGTACTATGTGGAGCTGGCAGCAAGATTGAGAAGAGGCGAATTGCTTGGCCCGAAATGGGAAGGCATCGATTTCGAACACGGAAACCTTTGGATGAAACAGTAGATCGCCCGGATCAGCAGAAAAATCGTAGATGCCTCCCTGAAAACCAAGAAGGCCTACCGGACGCTTCCGGTGTCAGAGGACATCATCCGGGTTCTGAAACAACAGAAAAAAGAAATTGGCAGCAGTCCCTGGGTGTTTCCCTTACCTACTGACAGTCTAATCTTACCGGATAGCGTCCTGCATATACTCCACCCGGTGCTGAAGCGGGCGGGGTTGCCCAGAGTTCGATTCCACGACCTCCGGCACACGTTCGCTATGCTGGCACTTCAGAATGGGGTGGACATTAAGACGGTGTCCGGGATGCTGGGACATTTCAGCGCAGGCTTCA
>NZ_KI271735.1:53523-53809 GCF_000469445.2 Oscillibacter sp. KLE 1745
CAGGCTTCACGCTGGACACCTACGCCCACGTCACGACAGCGGCGCAAAAGGAGGCGGCCAGGACTATGGAAAAAGTCCTGACGGCGGCAATCTGAAAGCGAAAAAATAATCCCAAACAGCAGGAAAGCCTTGGCGCAGAAGGGCTGCGCCAAGGCACGTTTTTTGCCCTGTCTGGGTCACGGTTTGGGTCAACTGCAAATTTTGCAAAATCGCGCAATTTCTCCAGAAACTTTTGGAGACAAAAAGTGAAGAAAAACCGTCTGATTTCTTGCGAAATCAGACGGTT
>NZ_KI271735.1:53909-59498 GCF_000469445.2 Oscillibacter sp. KLE 1745
CTGGACTTGAACCAACGACCTCCGGGTTATGAGCTGCCGTCGGTTTCTCCATCCGTTGCGGTGCAGTGCTTTCCGGGCCTTTTGAGACCTGAAATCGCCCAAATCCCGGAGGTCTTTTTCTCTCCGCTCCGGCCCCGTTTTTCCTATTCTGGGTCAAGATCTGGGTCACACCGCAATGCTAGTTGTCTGAACGTTGTGAAAAATCGCTCTCAGCATCCTCGCGGGACAACTGCACCGACTCAATCCCCTGGGTGACAGAGCACGTCAGTTTCCTCAGCAAGGACACACTCTTCGTAAAGTTGAAAATAAGAGGGCTTATAACCGTACTTCGGCCCTCAAAAAGTTTTTTCGATCCTGCCATGCCGTAAATAGATGTTCCCACATCATTGAACAAGGGCTGTCATAACTAATAACAAGAAAAATAACAGACTCTCCGACGCTAAACGCTAAACATATGCGGAGATTATGGATGTTCATATCAATCAGTTCATGGATAGGCCGACGGAAAGCACTTATTTCCCGAACTCAAACGTCTCCCGCTGGTTTACGGCATCCAACGCCAGTTGCGCTCGGGTCAGTTCATCTGCCGTTTTTGCGTAGTCTGCCTCCACTTCCGCAAGATCATAGTTTGTGTGGGTGTAATCGATGATATTTGACTGTCTGCCGTATTGCTCCTCAATGCGCTCCTTTGGCAATCTTGCCCTCATTTCCCGGAGTTTTTCCTTCCTCTTCGTAAGCTGCGGAATGTAGATGAGCATCTCATCGATTGTCATATCAAAGCCATCCACCTGATGTGTCACATTGAACAGATTGATCGCATGTTTTAGGCTGCGGATAGTCTGCTCCATTTCTGCAAGCCGCTGCTGCGTCTCATCGTAGTGATAGGCCGGACGAACTGACTCGATGTCTTCGCCCGTGGCAGCTCGAAACTCACGGCTGCGCTTCTCCCTGTCCAGCAGAGCGGCGTATTCGTCATTCAGTTTTTTCAGAAGCTTATTTGCTTCCGCAGAAGTATATTTCATAGATGTACGTCCTTTCTGCGCCGCCTGTAAATCAAGCGGTAGTAAAAAAATCTTGTTACAACATCAGACCGGCTTCAAATTCTTGAATATCTGACCAATCGGTATCAAGAGCCTTCTCGATTTTTAAACGATATTCATCATCTCCCAAATCCGGTGAAATCAGATGCCGCTTCCAACTATTGATACGTTTCCAGCGCCAATTCGACTTTTTATCAGGGAGGCCCAAGGCTTTGCTGATCTCAACACAGGCATTTCGCTGCTCGTCCGTCATATTGTCGCTGCATAGGGTGAGCGAGATTTGAAAACAGTCTTTGCGCTTATCAATTTCATAGAAAGCGATATCGTTCGATTTCCACCCACTAATAGGCTCTGTCAATGGGGGGAACAATTTGCGGATCTTCTGTGTTGTGAACCGGGTGTATGTATGATTAGAAAACTGAGGATCATAAATCAACTCGTGGTTGAGACATTTCTCTTCGCACCAATTTTCAATAATACCGCAAGATACGATCCGCAGTGTTTTGCAGTTTTCAAAGATAAGATCTAAAATGTCCCTGTGCTTAGCGTAAATCTCCTTGCACAGACTTTCCGTATCCTTATCACCTGTGATATGCTTCATGACGGCCTCCGTGTAATGATCCAACAACATCCCCACTTCCGGAGATAATGTCACGCCGTTTCTGGCGCTCCTGATCGCATCTAAAATATCTGTATAACTCACAGGCTGCCAGTCCTGCTGGTCAGTTTCCTTTTCAGGGATAGCTCCGTCTGGCGTCAAAAAAGCGAATGAAATATTGTAGCCTGGGTATTCCTCTGTCAGAATCTCGTGATAACGCTGAAGCTGATTTCCGTGCTCGCGAGAAAAGACCTTGTTTTCGATACAAAGAAGGTATTTCCCTCTTTCACAGATGACAAGCAGGTCAATATCCCGCCATTCCCGAAAAACGATACAATCAGACACATCTTGCGGAACAGAGCCGCCTTGCCCTAAGTTTGCGGCAAAGGCGCGGAGAAACCTGTCTTGTAATCCGTGATTCCCTTTAGGATCAAGTAGCCATGCAAGGAAGTTGCTGTGGCGAATCTCAGCTTTGGTAATTTTCAGGATCTCAAACAGATTTAAGGCATTGTACTTTTTTGACAATTCAAGGAAGGCCTCATCAGACTCCAGTTGACGGATCTTTTCCTTTAGCTCATCTGTAGGTGCACTCACAATAGCCCCGCCTTTTGCTGTCGAAAATTATTTTGAACAATCATACCATATTGTAAAGATGTTTGCAACGGAGGGGTGGCGAACCCGGATAAACTCCATGATATGTCAATTTTCTTTTAAAAATTGGAGGTTACTGTGCATCTCGTGTTATACAAGGGTGAGATTTTGACGTTTCAGCTTGATCATACCATAAATATCACGGAAAGATTATTGAAGACTGCGACTACCAGGGAACGATGAGTCTCACATAGTTCCATAGCAGGAGAGATACTCTTTCCACCCTTGGATGGGGCAAGCATCGCGTCCGGCTATACGCCGACCGCAGTTCCGGGCGGAAGCCCGGACCCACTTTAGACGGCGCGAGGGCGGGGCTTATAGCGGATAAGAATGACAAGTAGAATAGATATTGTTAGAGGTTTAGAGGTGTCGTGCCAAAGTATGCATTCAAATCAACGCGCAGGCCATCTGTCAGTTTGTTCCAGCATTCCATTAGATATTTTTTGTTATTCAATACTTTTGCCTTTACTCGTTTCATCACCTTCTTTGGAATGTCGCCTTCAATCATTTCTCCGTCATAAAGTGAGACTGTGGCAGAAGATTCATGTCTATAATCCACGTGAATATGGGGAAGATGGTGGCGACCGGCCTCTTTTGATTGCATATAATAACGCAGCCCGTCCTCAACCCAGATATCACCAGCTTGGTTGGATAACATGAAAAAGATATGCAAATCCTCTCGGATGTCATAATATTTAGATAACGTCGATATACATACCGTTGGAGTTATAATTTCTACAAACTCCCCATCCTCCAAAAGATATATCCTCGGATAGGATTCCGCAAATTTTGATTTATCAAATCCTATCCGCTCTGCAATTGCATTTGAGATATTCGCTATCGATGAGCTTGCGACTAAATCCAGATCAAAATTAAATGCCTTATGGGCTTGATAGTGTGCTAACTGTTCTTCCCAAAAACGATTATCATCTATACTTTCCAGCCCTCGCATATATACATAATCACAAAGTGCAATCCCAGGATTATCGCTTATATAGTATTTTTCACCGTCATTAATTAGCATTTTGAAATGAATTTTCATCCGTTTCCCCCATTATCTAATTTTTAATAAAGTATATACAACTGAAATCAAATCTTCAAGCAGAACTATGAGAAGTGAACATCGTCCCATAGAGATAGCCTCCTGTATGTCTGACTTTATTAAACTTACCACGGCCCACAGCAGCAGATGCCAGTTCCGCCCCTGTTTGCCCCTGTGAGCCGCTGTGTCGGGCGAAGGGGGCGGAGAGCATCCGTGGCCAGCGAAACCCTATCTCCGGCCCTTGTCGGGGCTGTGTGGCGAAAGAACGAGACACCTCCTCAAATGGCAAGATAACACGAGACTTTCCCCACAACGATGGGGCACGCTTCCGTGGGCGGATTTCCATGTTTCTGGAAGTGAACCGGGGGACGAAAGAAAAAGCAGGATAAAGACCGGGGTCGCCGGTGGCGCCTCCGGCCAGTCACATCTGCCCGCAGTGCGGGCAGTTACGGGAAGTTTCCGGTGTATCAAAAGTGGGGTCAAAAACATGGGGATGGGATCAGCTTTGGGGTCACCTTCCCGGAGAGTCTAGAAATACAGAGAAAAAGTAGGGGTCATGCCGGGGATATGCACAGCTTTCTGCTGCTTTGGGATTACGGTTCCAGTGTGAGTTCCCTTTAAGAATTGCGGTGCTGAAAACAAAACAAGCATCCAATCCGGCAACCAAATTGTTACTTTTCTGATAACAGACACCAGTCCCCCTGGCTATTGGGTCCACATCGTGATATGGTGTGTCGCTGATAGGAGGCGGCACAATGCGCGACTACATGAAGGCCCTGCACGCAAGGTTCTGCCGGGAGCCGGAGCTTCAAAAAGTCCAGGAGGAATTGGAACAGGCATACAGAGAAATCAAAGCAAGGTTAGGCCAACAAGACCAGGAGACCTTGCTCCAGCTGGCGGATCTGGAGAATGAACTGCGGGATGAGACTTCGCTGACCTCCTTCATCGCCGGATTTCAGCTGGGTATGGGAATCGCCAGAGAACTGGAGCCCTACTCCTTCGAGGACGAGGAAGAGAGGCAAGCTACAGAAAGAGCAAAAATGAGGTATTCCCAGGTCAAAAATTGATACGCTATTCAAAGAAAGAGCTGCCTCAGGCAGCTCTTTCTTAACAAACTGATATCTATCAGCGTTCCCCCTGGCTATTTTTATTTTCTGTGGTATGTTGTGTCGTTGAAAAGGAGGCGGATGCCATGGCAAAAAAACGCGCCAACGGCGAAGGCAACATCAGAAAAAGAAAGGATGGTCGGTGGGAAGGGCGATACACCGCCGGGCACGATCCGGAGACGGGCAAGGCCATCTACAAGAACGTCTTGGGCCGAACTCAGGCAGAGGCAAAGGCCAAGCTGAAGGCGGCCATCGAGGAAACCAAGGTCCTGGACGTCACCAAAGTGGGAAAGTACACAGTGGGGACTTGGATGGACGAGTGGTTCGAAAACTACGCAAAGGTGAAAGTGAGGCCATCGTCCCACCAGACCTACCGGGGGTACATTGACAACCACATCAAGCCAAATATCGGAAAAATCCAACTGGAAAAGCTCACCTCTTTGGAGTTACAAAAGCTCTACAAGAAGCTGCTGACCAGCGGGAGAATCGACAGAATCGAGAGTAAGCACCAGGCAAAGGGGTTAAGCCCCAAGACGGTGCGGAACATCCATCAGATCATCACCTCGGCCATGAAGCTGGCGAAGGAGCAGAAAATCATTGCCAGTGATCCAACGGAGGGGTGTGCCCTGCCCAAACTGGAGCACAGAGAGATGAAAACTCTTCCTATCGAACAGTTGACCTCCTTCCTTAGAGAGGCCAGAGACAGCGGGGTATTCGAGATGTACTACGTGGAGCTGGCCACCGGCCTCCGGCGGGGAGAGCTGCTCGGCCTCAAATGGGAGGACATCGATTTCGAACATGGCAACTTCCGGGTGAAGCGGCAGGTAGCGAGGATCGACGGCGAAATTGTAGAAGCCCCACTGAAAACCAAAAATGCCTACCGCACCCTGCCGCTGGCGGAGGACACCATCCAAGTCCTGAAACAGCAGAAGAAAAAAGCAGGCAGCAGCCCCTGGGTGTTCCCTTCACCCACCGGCGGACCAATCTCGCCGGACAGCGTGCTTCACATGCTCCACCGGGTGCTGAAGCGGGCGGGGCTACCCAGGGTTAGGTTTCACGATCTCCGTCACACCTTTGCCACCCTGGCCCTTCAGAACGGAGTGGACATCAAGACGGTATCCGGGATGCTGGGACATTTCAGCGCAGGCTTCA
>NZ_KI271736.1:0-289 GCF_000469445.2 Oscillibacter sp. KLE 1745
ATTGCTCTGTCGGCTGTTCTGTTGTGCAAGGGCAAGTGAAACGCTGTGGGCGGTGCTGTGCTGGCTTCGCTCTGTCCCTCGGCGCTTTCGCCGGTTAAGAGCTGGACTGCTTCGGGAAAGGACTTGCCGTAAAACTCCATGACAAAATCAATGGGATAGCCGCCCTTGCTCTGGCTGTGGCGAAACCATTTGTTTCCCCGGACGGTCAGACTGTCATGTTCTTTCCAGCGGTATTCCCGTCCGCTTTTGATAAGTGTCTCTCCCTGTGTGCGGAGAAAATCTTCCAGAC
>NZ_KI271736.1:389-650 GCF_000469445.2 Oscillibacter sp. KLE 1745
AGCTTTTGTTCCTCTGTGCGCTCGTTAAATCGGGCGGCAGTATCTACACATGACTTGACCTTCCAAAGGCGGTGTAAATCGTCTCTGACGGTCTTAAACTCGCCATAGGTGGTGTTGTGCGCCTGTTCCAGCTCGTCATACTCATCGGACAGCTTTTTCATATCCACCTTGCCGTCTGGGAACTCCCCGGTCAGCTTTCGTCTGGCGGCGTAGAACTGTATCAGTTCCGCTTCATGCTCTGCCTTGTACTTGGCTCTGGGC
>NZ_KI271737.1:0-1306 GCF_000469445.2 Oscillibacter sp. KLE 1745
GGCTGCCTTCGCCATCGGCCTGCGGCTGGGCCTCTCGCTGATGCAGGATTGCTCCGGTCGCCGTCCGCGGATCTGACGGACTCCCCTGTGCGGCGCCGCAGTTCATGTATCCGGGGATAAGCCTTCCGGGGCGGCCGGAATCTCCTGCCGTCCTGCGCCTCTTCCGCCAGCGCCCCGTCCCGTTTACGGCCAGACCAGCACCGGGGTGTTGGTGACGGGCCAGCCCGGCGCCAGCCGGTCCTCCTTTACCGTCCAGGTCCGGACAGGGAACTCATATCCCAGGCCCAGGCCGTCCACGCAGAAGAACCGCACCTCCAGCTGGTCCCCGGCGGCGCAGGATACCGTCCCGGTGCCCTCCCAGGTGCCGGATTCCTGGCCGGAGGCGGCCGGGATGGTCTCCTCCAACTGACCGTTCCGGTACAGGCGGAATGTCTGCTCGGAGGCTGCGGCCGCCTTTTCACGCAGCCGGACGGCGGCGGTAATCCGGGCTTCTCCTTCCTGCAGGGCCGCCTCTCCGCTGCGGCTGGACAGCGCCATCGGCAACAATCCGGTGGCACGGCCCTCATAGAGCCGCTCTGTGGCCGTATCGCCGCCGGTCCGGACCGTCACCAGAATCTGGAGTGAGGTGCTGTCCGCAGGCACCGCCGCCTGACCGGAGAAGATTCCATCCCCGGACCGGGTCAGCTCCACCTGGGCCAGACGCTTGCGCTCCGCGCCGCCCTGATAGACATTCAGGGTGGCTTCCGCCGACTGGTCCGGCGTAGTCAGGGTCAGGGACACCCCAAGCTCCACCTGATGGGCCGCGGCGTCCAGCCGAAGGGGCGTCAGCTCATAGCGCTCCAGCAGCGACTCCTCCGGCTGCGGGGCGGTTTGGGCGGCCGCTCGTTCCAGCGCCTCCTCCTGCTCCTGGAGGCGGTTTTGTGTGCTTTTCAAGTCCAGGCGGAGTTCTCCCACCTCCTGTTGGAGCGCGGAATACGCCGTCTGAAGTTCCCCCAGCTGTCCTTGCGTCTCCGCCAGGGCTGCTGCCAGCAAAACCACAGCCGCAGTCAGGGCCCAAAGCCAGATGTTCTGCTTCTTCATAGGACTCTCCCCTCTCTGCCAAAACACAGCCGCTCCGAATCAGGCCATGTCCACTATCCATGATTTCCAGTCATGCGTCCGGACGGATCTCGATGATTACCAACTCTGGGCGATTGAAAATGCGGGGCAGCCGGACGGCAGACTGTCTCCCCTACATTCCCCCCGGAGAAAATCCTCTTCCGGTGAGGCCGGTCAGCGGTTGACCGCCGGGTTGTCTGTCCGCCCC
>NZ_KI271738.1:0-718 GCF_000469445.2 Oscillibacter sp. KLE 1745
GACTGCACCCACCTGGACGTGGATGTGGCGAACTACATCCAGTTCCTGCGTGAGTCCAGCACCCTGGACGTGGACAGCCAGAAGTGGGATATGGAGGACCGGAACCTGAAGATGACCCGTCCGGCTTTCGGCGGCCACCTGATGGCCACCATCATCTGCCCGCGGTTCCGTCCCTGCATGGCGACGGTGCGCCCCGGCGTGATGAAGAAGAACGTCTTCGACCAGGCCAAGGCGGATGCGTGCGAGATCGTGAAGCCCAGCTTCCAGCTGAGCGAGAGCGACCTGAACACCGAGGTTGTGGAGGTCGTGAAGGCCGCCAAGAAGCTGGTAGACCTGATCGGCGCGGACTACATCGTGTCTGTGGGCCGCGGCATCAGCAAGGATGTCGAGGGCGGCATCAAGCTGGCTGAGGAGCTGGCGGACGTCCTGGGCGGCGTCGTGGGCGGCTCCCGTGCCACCATCGACTCCGGCTGGCTGTCTGCCGACCATCAGGTGGGCCAGACCGGCAAGACGGTGCATCCGAAGGTGTACATCGCCCTGGGCATCTCCGGCGCCATCCAGCACAAGGCCGGTATGCAGGACTCCGAGTGCATCATCGCGGTGAACAAGAACGACACTGCGCCCATCTTCGAGATTGCCGACTACGGCATCTGCGGCGACCTGTTCAAGGTCACCCCCATGCTGATCGAGGCCATCAAGGCCGCCAAGGCTGCGAAGT
>NZ_KI271739.1:0-473 GCF_000469445.2 Oscillibacter sp. KLE 1745
GGCGACGGCCCGGGAAGATAGGTAGCGCCAACACAGGCTCTTGTTTTTAACAAGGGCCTGCCACATTCCTCCATAGCTCAGTCGGTAGAGCACGCGGCTGTTAACCGCGGTGTCGTTGGTTCGAGTCCAACTGGGGGAGCCAAGTATTGCCGCCACTCGGCGTGGCGGCAATACTTCTCTTGAAGGAAATGCCGATACGGGCCTTTAGCTCAGTTGGTTAGAGCAGCTGGCTCATAACCGGCCGGTCCCGGGTTCGAATCCCTGAAGGCCCACCAGAATGGTTGATCGCCTGACGGGAGTGCCGCAAGCGAGATAGGGGTATAGCTCAGCTGGTAGAGCAGCGGTCTCCAAAACCGCGTGCCGAGGGTTCGAATCCTTCTGCCCCTGCCATTGATTCTTCCAAAAACCCTGAGAAATCAGGGTTTTTTGTTATTTTTTCGAGGGAATGATTTTCGAAAGACCGCGGGTGATGC
>NZ_KI271739.1:573-2036 GCF_000469445.2 Oscillibacter sp. KLE 1745
GCAGCATCATTTTAGCATCAAAGTTTTGCGCCCCCGACCGGCTGGTTTTCGGTCAGGGGCGCGTTTTTTTGGAGGTTTTTTCAGAGATCGAATCCTGCCGTGATCCCTGCCAGGCGGGAGGTATCCTTTTTCACGTAGTAGAGTTCTGTGATTTCCGAGGTGGAGTGGCCGAGAAGGTCGGCCACCTGTCGGGGAGAGAGGGAGCGGATGGTTCCATCCGGCTGTTTGACTCCGTTGACCAGATTGGTGGCGAAGGTGTGTCGGAGGGTATGGAGCCCCCGCTGTTCCAGGCCAGCCGCTTCCAGGATGCGGTAGTATCGCTTTCGAAAGTTTACCGGCCGGGTATAACCTCCGTGTTCATCAGAGATGAGAGGGGTGTCCTCTCCGAAGTATCGCTCCGCTCTCAGATCCAGGATGGCGTCTACTGCCGCCTGATTGAGGGGCACATCCCGCTTGCTGGAGGTGCTCTTCAGTTTACCGATTTTCACCTCTCTGCCGCTGGTGGATTCGGTGCCTTCCCGCCGGGAGACCTCTTTTACGCCCCGTTGGAGGTGGATGACGCGGTTCTCCAGATCAATGTCACTGTTCAGCAGGCCCAGCGCCTCCCCTGTGCGGAGTCCGGTGTTCAGCATCAGCGTATAGGCGGCTGCCTGCTGGTAGATGGGTGTCCCGTTTCCCCAGGTCCTGACAGCCTCCGCTTTAAACTTTGCGATCTCCTCTGGGGTGAAGATGGTCACAGTCTCGAAGGTTGGCAGATCCTCCTTGCCCTGGCTGGCCATGAAGTTTGACTTCTTGATCATGGGAGCCGCAGCCATTGGATTCTTTTGGATGCACTCCTGCTGGGTCAGGTAGCGGAAGTAGTCGGTGAGGATGTTGTAGACCTTCTTGACCGTGGTGTAGGCGTAGCCCTCATTCATCCAGTGGTTCAGCAGGGCCTTGATATCTGCAGAGGTGATGTCTCCTACCACCTTACTGCCGAGGACCGGGTAGATCTGGTGGGTGGCGGTGCACTCCAGCCGGTCGTAGGTGCCACGCTCCACGGAGGGGAATTTGAATACCCGGAGCCACCGCCCCATGCTCTCCTCCAGCCTTGCCCTGGACTCATCTGAGGCTGTTAGCTGGCGGTCGAAGTCAGCGAGGTATTCGGTGATCTTCTCCTTGACCTCCTGCTTCGTGGTGCCGCAGAAGGACTTGCGCTTCTTTTCCCCCTGCTCGTCTGAGTACCAGACCACGCCGTTCCAGCGGCCATCCGTCCGTTTAAAGATGTTGCCGTTTGTCAATAGTTTTCGCTGCATAGTTCAGCGCCCCTTTCTCAGCTACACAATACCACACCCTCCCGCGGATAGCCATACCAAAAGAGCGGAGAGGTCCCGAATATTGGTGCCTATTTTTTGTTTTATGCGGCGCAAAATTTGAGCTGGTGGATATTTCCTGAAAAAGCCCCTCCGCACCGTGTTTCCCTG
>NZ_KI271740.1:0-17155 GCF_000469445.2 Oscillibacter sp. KLE 1745
GACGGCGGCACCCAGATGCCGGACATGGTCCGCAAGTACTCCAACAAGGGTGTTTTCACTGTTTACCAGATTTTCCTGAGCGTACTGCTGCTGCTGGTCGGCGCGGTGTTCATCTACACCCCCGGCGACATCGCCGCCACTCAGGTGTTTGGTTTTGACGGTGCTGCCACCTCTGTCTCCACCTGGGTGATTTACGGTGTCATCTTCGTTTATTATCTGATCGCCACCGTGTTCCCCATCGATGCCATCATCGGCCGCATCTATCCCATCTTCGGTGCTATCCTGCTGCTGTCTGCCGTGGGTGTGTTCATCGGCATGTTCGTCAAGGGCTATCCCCTGCTGAACCTGTGGGACAACTGGCAGAGCGCCACCTTCAATTATGGTGAGTATTTCACCGCGCAGCACTTCATTCCTGTGTTCTTCATCACTGTGGCCTGCGGCATTCTCTCCGGCTTCCATTCCACGCAGACCGCTATCATCTCCCGCACCATGAAGAGCGAGAAGCAGGGCCGCATGACCTTCTACAATATGATGATTCTGGAAGGCTTCATTGCCATGATCTGGGCCGCCGCCGCTATGGGCGTGTACAACCTGGGTCTGCAGGAGGTCAATGCCTCTCTGGCCACCGGCACTGTCGGCATCATCTGCCGCGATCTGCTGGGCCCCGTGGGCGGCATCATCGCCCTGCTGGGCGTCATCGTTCTGCCCATCACCTCCGGCGATACCGCGCTGCGTTCTCTGCGCCTGTCCATCTCTGACTCTCTGCACATCGATCAGAGCTCCAAGCCGAAGCGCTTGGGCCTGTCCGCCATCATCTTCGCGCTGGTGGCTGTGATTCTGGTCTTTGCGAAGAGCAGCCCCGATGGATTCAATCTGCTGTGGCGTTACTTCGCATGGTCCAACCAGACCCTGTCCCTGTTCGCATTCCTGGGTATCTCCGTATGGATGTTCGAGAACAGCAAGGCCAAGTGGGTGTGGATCCCCCTGATTCCCGGTGCTTGGTACACCTTTGTTACAGTGACCTTCATTGCCAATGCACAGATCGGCTTCCATATTCCCTGGACGCCCGCCTACATCATCGGTGTCTGCGCTGCTGTGGCTTACGTTGCTATCATTGTCTGGTACGGCAAGAAGCGCGCTGCCCGGCTCCAGAAGCTGTAAGCTGTAACTATTTTCTGAAACAAACCCGTCCCGCCACTTGGCGGGACGGGTTCTTTTTATCCCAAAACCACGCCCATGCCTGTTAGAACCCCCAGCACCGCCGCCATCACGGGCGCTGGGGATCGGCACAGGCGGAAGGACTCCGGCAGCAGTTCGCCGAATACCACGTACAGCATCGCCCCGGATGCTCCGCCCAGTGTGAGCATCTGCAGGCCCGGCCCCATCGTTCCCAGACAGAAGCCCAAAACCGCCCCCAGCACCGTGGGCGCGCCGGCTGCCGCTGTGGTCAGGACTGCCCGTCCTCTGCTGGCACCGCCTGCCGCCAGGGGAACTGCAACAGCCATTCCCTCTGGAATGTTGTGGAGCCCGATCACCAGTGCCATCATTCGCCCATCCTGTCCCGCTTCGGCCAGATCCGCAGCGTAGGAGGCTCCGATTACCATCCCCTCTGGCAGGTTGTGCAGGGCAATAGCGGCTGCCATCACCACACCTGCCAGAAAGAGCCCTCCCCGCTTCGCACCTGCCTGCAGCCCGCTTACCAGCTCCTCCAGGAGCCAGATCCCCCCGCAGCCCGCCAGTACGCTGGCAGATGCCGCAGGAAGCGCGGAGAGCCCTGGCCCCGCCTGAATGGCATCGGTCAGCAGGTCTGCACACACCACAGCAAGCATCATGCCCGCCGCAAAGCTCAGCAGCACACTCACGGTCCTGTCCGTACCTCTGCGGAACAGATAGGCGGCCAGGCCCCCCAGCCCGGTCCCTCCCATGCCTGCCGCGGCCGTGACAGCTATGATCGTACCCACAATCTTCTCTCCCTCCCATAAAGATGGGCCAGGAACACCGCATAAGCGGCATTCCTGGCCTTTCGCGTTCTTCTGTATCCGTTGTCGACTCACAGCAGCATATACAGCAGCAGGAAGATCAGCCCTCCGCCTGCCAGCATGAGATCAAAGGAGAATGTCTCTTCCGTTAGGAAACGGAGGGGTTTCCGTCCGTATGTGCCGAAGTTCTCGGCCCGCTTCGGCACAAAGATGCCGGGGGCCTTGGTAAAGAGGATCCGCTCCCCCAGCAGCACCAGCCAGTCGCCTACGGAGGCGGCCACCCGGGCGCAGAGGGCCCCCACAAAGGTCAGGGCCGACAGCAGCGGGCGGTATACCAGATTCTCCAAATCCAGCCGGGCCGGCCAGCGGTCCAGATAAACCATGCCATCCGCCTCCCGCCGCATCAGCAGCCCTCGGACCACCAGGAGATAGACTGCTGCGCCAATAGCTAGGGAGATGCATGCGCCCTTCAGGTTGACCCAGGCAAAATAATGGACGCTGTGACCAGGATCTGCCCGCAGGAATCGCCCCGCCCATTGGGCCAGAGGCTCCATGGTCAGTCCCGGAGTCAGGCCCAGCACCAGCAGCAGGGCTGCGCCCACACTCAACGCCGCATGGGTGCCCGGGGACATATAGTCCTTCAAGGCCGGCCGTTGGCCAACAGCACGGCTGGAGACAAAAATCGCCACGAACAGCTTTGTCATGTACGCCGCTGTCAGTCCGCCGGAGAGCAGAAACAGCCACTCCACCGTCGTGAACCAACCTGCGGCGGCCCCCGCGTGCTCCAGCACATGGATGTACTCCACGATGCTCTCATGGAGCAAGGTCTTGCTCACATAGCCGGAAAAACCCGGTACGCCTGCAATGGAGGCCGCCCCCACGAAGAACAGGACCTTCAAAACCGGCTTGTTCCGCCCCCAGCCCCGGATGTCATTGAGATTCAGCGAGTGAGTTCCCAGATACACCACACCTGCCGCCACAAACAACACCAGCTTGATGAGGGAGTGGTTCAGCATGTGCAGCACCGTGCCCCAGGCCGCCAGGGCGTTCTCGCCGTTCAGGAAGCCCTGCATGGCTGTGCCCACCAGAATAAAGCCGATCTGGGACATGGAGGAGCAGGCCAGCGTCCGCTTCAAATCGACGGAGAACAGCGCCAGCACAGCTCCCAGCACCATGGTCACCACGCCCAGGGCCAGTACCACTGTATTCCAGGGAAGCTCTGTCCAGAACAGATACCGGCAGAGAATGAGCACACCGAAAACACCGCTCTTGGTCAGGATGCCGGACAGCAGGGCAGACGCCGGTGCCGGCGCCACGGGATGGGCTTTTGGCAGCCAGATGTGCAGGGGGAACATCCCGGCCTTGGCGCCAAATCCCACCAATGCGCATCCACCGGCCACGTACAGGGACCCGCGCTTCTCCGCAGGCAGCGCGGATACCGCCTCCGCCATAGCAGAAAACTCCAGCGTCCCCAGCAGCTGCTGGAGGAGCAGCAGGCCCGCCAGCAGCGCCATGCCGCCGATCACAGCCACAGCCAGATACGTCTGTCCGGCCTGCCGGGCCTCCTCCGTCTCGTTTTGCACCACCCATACATAGGAGGTGAAGGACATCATCTCAAAGAACACGAACAGCGTGAACAGGTCCGCTGCCAGAAACACCCCCATCAGAGCCCCCAGCGTCAACAGCCAGAAAAAGTAGAAACGATTACAGCCCTCGGCGGCGGCAAAGTAGCTGGGGCAGTTGAGGCCGGTGGCCGCCCACAGGAAGGCGCTCACCAGCGCCAGCAGGCTCCCCAGACTCCCGGCCTGAAGCCGCAGGCCAAAGCCAAAGACCCCCGGCAGCTCCAGGGCAGCCCCGGGCCACAGCAGAAGCAGCAGTGCAGCGGCCAGCTCCACTGCGGGAATGATCTGGATCAGCCAATTCCGGTATCTCCTGTCCCGCCGCCGCAGCGGGAACACCCAGGCAGAGAGCAGCATGGGGAACAGGACCAGAAACAGCAGCAGAATGTTTCCCATCGTCTCCCTCCCTTACCAGTTCCGCGGAACCGCGTTCCATAAAAAGCCGATCACTTCGTTGGACAGCAGCGCCAGAATCACACCGGAGGCGGTCAGCAGCACCAGCGGGATCCACATGGTCCTGGCCGGGTCGTGTACCCGGGCCAGTGCCGCACGGTCCAGCTCTCCCACCGGGAAATAGGCCCGCACCACAATAGTCAGCATGTACAGCGTCGTCAGCAGCGTGGACAGAATCAGCGCGGCGATGCCCGCGTAGGCCAGCGGATTCACCGAGGCCACTGCCGCCTCCGCAATCATCCACTTGCCTGCGAAGCCTCCCAACGGCGGCATTCCGATCAGCGCAAAGGAGGAGACGGTGAATGTGGCAAACACCACCGGCATGGCCCGGCCGAAGTCCTCCATCTCATAGATATACTCCTTCCCGCTCTTGAGAATAATGGCGCCGGCGCAGCAGAACATGGTGATCTTGGTGAATGCGTGGTAGACCATGTGGGTCATGCCGCCCACCATCCCTGCCGGGGTCATCAACGTCAGGGCAAAGAGGATGTAGGAAAGGTTGCTCACCGTGGAAAACGCCAGCCGCCGCTTCAGATGGGGTGTCCGCAGCGCCCGAGCGGAGCCGTAAACAATGGTCACGATAGCCGCCGTCATCACCACCGTCTGGGCCCAGCTTCCCCGCAGGAAATCCGCCCCGAAGCCGTAGTAAATTAGCCGCAGCACTGCGAAGGCGCCGGCCTTGACCACCGCCACTGCATGGAGCAGTGCAGACACCGGCGTAGGTGCCACCGAGGCGTCCGGCAGCCAGCCGTGGAAGGGAAATACTGCCGCCTTCACCCCGAAGCCGAAAAAGGCCGCCACAAACACCAGCTCCAGCGTCCGCTCGTTTCCCGCCGCCAGACTCTGATCCAGAATGCCGCCGTAGGTGAAGTTCAGGTGTCCCACGCCGTAATTCAGCAGAAAGACGATCCCGATAAAGGCAAACGCCGCGCCGGAAAGGGAGTACACCAGATACTTCCGCCCGGCATACCGGGCCTTCTCGTCCATGGCGTGCATCACCAAAGGCAGCGTGGTCAGCGTCAGGACCTCATAGAAGAAATACAGCGTCAGAAAATCCTCGGAATAAGCGATACCCAGCACCACACCGTAGGCCATCAGCCAAAAAGCGAAGAACCGGTTCTCATGCCCCTCGTGGGACATATAGTCCAGCGAGTACGCCGTCACCAGCGGCCACAGCACGGACACGATGGCCCCATAGACCATGGACGCCCCGTCGATCCGCAGGGAGATGGAGAACGCCTCGTTGAATCTCACCATGATGCAGGCCAGAAAGCCGCTCCCATAGAGATAGGTCAGCACGATACAGGCCAGAGACAGTGCTGTCGTTGCCAGGGATGCCGCCATGATATAGATGCTCCGCACCCTCCGGCTCTTGGGCTGCAGGATCAGCAGCGCGATTCCCAGCACGATGGGAACCAGAATGGGCAATGTCAGAAATTGGCGCACAGACGTACCTCCCTTCTCAAAGCTTCCCCACTGTCAGGGGAACAGCCGGGCCGCCAGAAGACCCAGCCAATGCAGCAGGCCGCCGGGCAGCAGACCCATCAGCACCACAGCCGCGGCAAAGGCAATCATGGGCCATGTCATCTGGACTCCCACTTCCCGCCGCTCCGTAATAAAATCCCGGCCGGGGAAGAATCCCTCTGTCACCACCGGCAGCAGGTATCCCGCCGTCAGCAGGGCGGAGACCACCAGCACCACCAGCCCTGCGACGCCAAAGGCCTGGATCGGTGCCTCCAGGCTGGCGGCGAGCAGGTACCACTTGCTCACGAATCCCGCCATGGGCGGAATCCCGATCAGGGAGAGGGCCGCCAGGGTGAAGCACCACATGGTTACCGGCATCCGCCGGCCGATGCCCCGCAGTTGATCCACCCGGGTGCAGTTGGTGGAGAAGATGATGGCGCCCGCCGCCAGGAAGAGCGTATCCTTGGCCAGGGCATGGAAGACCATCTGCAGAAGAGAGGCCTGGACGCCATCCGGCGTCAGCAGCATCAGGCCGAACAGCACATAGGACACCTGGCTCACCGTGGAATAGGCCAGCCGCCGCTTCAGCTGCTTTTCCCGATAGGCCAACATGGACCCCACGAACACCGTGGCCAGCGTCAGCGTCAGCAGCACATACTGGGGCCAGCTGCCCGCCAGAAACTCCGGTCCAAACATATAATAAGTAACCCGGATCACAGCCACCACGCCACCCTTGGTAATGACACCGGAGAGCACGGCTGAGGCTGGGGCCGGCGCCACCGGATGGGCGGCAGGCAGCCAGGACTGCATGGGCATCATGCCCGCCTTGGCCCCGAAGCCAACGATCATCAGACAGTATGCCACCAGCAGCAGCGGCTGGTGCTCTGCAGCCCGGGAGAAATCGATGGCCCCACCCGGCTGAAAATCCGGCACCGTCAAGTAATAGGCGATAAAGAAGTAGCCGGCCAGGGCCATGCCCGCGCCGAATACGGAATACCCCAAGTATTTGAAGCCTGCCCGGCGGGCCGCCGGCGTGGCATTGTGCAGCACCAGCGGCACCGTAATCAGGGACATCATCTCGAAGAACATATACATGGTCACGAAGTTGGCCGCCTGAGCAAGGCCCATCAGTACCCCCAGCGTCATGGTATAAAATCCCATGAACTGGTTGCCCTGCCCCGCATGGCGGATGTAGGGCTTTGTGAAGACCACCACCGGCGCCCAGATGCACACTGCCAGCACCATGAAGAACTTGGACAGCCAGTCGCTGTTCAGCACCAAGCCCAAGTCCCCCTGGATGGTCAGCAGCCACAGCCGCTGGGTGGGCATCGTGCAGTTAGCCAGCACCATCACGGCGGTGATCACGATCAGCGTCACCACCAGCCAGTCACGGTAAGTCTCATTTTTCTGCCGGAATACGAAGATCCCGCCGATCAGCGGCACCAGAATAGGCAGCAGCAACAGCATGGGCGCACTCCCTCACAAACAACAAGTCTCAAATCAGCCGGACACCCGCCTCGATCAGGTCTGTGATCGGGTGGTAAAAAATGCCCAGCACAAAAATTCCCACGATCAGGATGGCGGCAGCCGCGGTGAAGGCCCGGTCCGCAGCCAGATCCCCCGGATGCACGTCGGCCAGGACCAGCGCCTCATCCTCCGCCGGGGGCTTCACCCAGATGGCCAGCAGCGCCGGAACATAGTACAGTGCGTTCAGCACCGTGGACAGGGCGATGGTCAGCAGGATCATCGCCGTCATACCGGTGGGCACGGCCGCGCTGGCAAAGTAGAGCTTGGAGACAAAGCCGCCGAACAGGGGGATGCCGATCATGGACAGGGCCCCCACAGTGAAGCCCAAGCCCGCCCCAATGTCCCGGTAGGCGCTGCCCCGCAGGTTCTTCAGGCTCTTGTGGTGGCCGCTGACGGCGGAGAGTCTGCCGGCGCAGAGAAACAGCAGCGGCTTGCAGCAGGCATGGACCAGGATATGGAAACAGGAGGCGATCAGCCCCTCGATGCTCCCCAGGCCCACACCCATGAAGATATACCCCACCTGCGCCACGGAGGAATACGCCAGCATCCGCTTGATATGGTTCTCCCGCATAGCAGCCAGAGAGCCCAGAATCATTCCCAGCAGCCCAAAGGCCAGGATCACGTCGGTGACTCCCAGCTCCACCATCAGCTCCATGGAGAAAACCCGCAGGATCATCACCAGCAGCAGCACGATGTACCCCTTCAGCACCAAGCCGGACAAGATGGCGGAGGACGCTGTGGTGGCGCCGCCGTGGGCATCCGGCAGCCACAGGTGGAAGGGGAACATGGCGCTCTTGACGCCCAGCCCCGCCACCAGCAGCCCTACAGCCACCGTCAGCGGGAGCGTGTAGCTCTCCGAGAGCCGCAGCTCCGCCACTGCCTCCGCCAGAGAGGGCATCAGCAGATAGCCGGTGATGCTGTTCAAAATGGTCAGCCCGATCAGGAACAGCCCGGACCCCACCAGGCTCATGAACAGGTACCGGATGGTGGCGATCAGATTGGGGCCGTTGTCCTTGGCCATCACCAGCGCGCAGGCCGCGATGGTGCTGGTCTCGATGAACACATACCCGGTGAACATGTCGTTGGTGTAGGTCAGTGCCAACAGGGACGCCTCCAGCATGTTCACCATGACAAAGTAAAACTTCTGCTTCTCCGGCAGGATGTCCTGAAACAGGTCCCGCCGCCCACCCGCCAGAGCAAGGGCCATCACCAGGGAGAACACGGCGGCCAGCAGTGCCTGAAGCGGCCCGCAGTTGATGGCGTTGCCGTACGGCGCCAGGAATCGCCCCATGGCGTAGGTGAAGCTCACTCCCTCTGCATAGGTGTATTCCAGTACCCAGCCGTTCAGCAGCGCGGATGCAGCGCACACTCCGATGGTGATCCAGTAGCTGATCCGCCCGCTGCGGATGGCCGCGGTCACGATGGCCGCCAGGATAGCCAGAAAAATCGAAAAGAAGGGAAAGTTCTCCACAAACGGCCGCATCAGTCGTCCTCCTTCTTGGCCCGCTCCAGCAGCTCCCGCATCTCAATGGTGCCATAGCGGCGGTAGATCCGCTGGATCAACGCCAGGGAAAACGCCGTGATGGACACAGATACCACAATGCCGGTCAGCACCAGGCCGCTAGGGATCGGATTGATGTACAGCGGGTCGAAGCCCCGGTCCCCCACGATGGGCGCGACGCCCCCGTCAATATACCCCAGCGAGGCCAGCAGCAGGAAGACGGCCGAGTCCATGATGTTGAATCCGATCACCTTGCGCAGCAGATTCTGCTGCAGCATCAGATTCGTGAAGCCGATGCCGAACAGGATGACGGCAGTGACCGCGTAGCGGTTCTGGATGATCTCCTCCAGCATTCTCTTCTCCGCCTCCTCTCAGATCTCTCCCCTGGAAAACAGGGCGTAGAATCCATATACGGTGCAGGCCACCACCAGCCCCACCGCCAGGTCGATCAGCAGGATCATCCCGGTGAGGTAATTGGGCAGGCCGTTGGCCCCGATGAAGATGTAAACGCCGTACAGCACAGCATACAGCAGCAGACCGAAGGTCCGCACCGCGCTGTACCGCCTCTGGTTCATCAGCACCCGCGTGTGTCCGGGGCCAAAGGCAGCGGAAAACAGGATCAGTCCCGCCCCCAGGATAGTCCCGCCGGAAAACCCGCCGCCCGGCGACGTCTCGCCGTTCAGCAGCACATAGATGGCAAAAAGGAAAATAAAAGGAAGCAGCACCCAGGCCACCTGCTTGAGGATCAGGTCAGAGCGGCCCTGCACGGCGGTCTCCTCCCGCTCCATCTGCTGGAGCTCATGCTCGCTGGTGTTCTTCCGGTCCCGCAACAGCAGGATCATCACCGCCGACACCGCCAGAAACAGCACGCAGCTCTCCCCCAAAGTATCGAAGCCGCGGTAGCCGATAATCATGGCCGTCACCACGTTCTCAGAGCCCGTCTCCTCTTCGCTGTGCTCCAGATATCGCTCCGCCACCTCGTTGTTGATGGGGTTGTCTTCCTGGCCGAATCCGGGCATGTTCATCACTGTGGTGAACAGGATAATTCCCAGCGCCACGCAGATCACCGCCGCGGCGATGGGATACCAGTTGAAAAACTTCCGCAGCCGGTCCTTTTCCCGCCGCTCGAACTCCTCCTCTGACGGGCGGAATTCCCGGTGGGGGCGCTGCTCCATGACGAACAGTGTCCGGTCCTTGGGCTCCCGATCTCCGTCCACCCAGGAGATAAACTGTTTCAGCCGGTCCGGCTGCTCCTCTTTTTTACTCATCCCGTGTCCCCTTCAGCGCGTGGATCTTCTTCAGCGTCAGGAAAAAGAGGATGCTGGTCACACCGGCGCCCACAGCCGCCTCCGTAATGGCCAGATCCGGGCTCTGGAGCAGGCTCCACAGCACCGCCATCATCAGGGACAGCGCCATATACACGATTACCGATGCCAGCAGCCGCTTGCACAGCGGCGCTGCAATAGCACACACGATCACCCCGACCAGCAGGATGTATTCCAGAACGATCATCGTACCTCCACCTCGCATTCCTTTTCCAAATCCGGGACTGTGGATACCTCCATCTCCGCGACCAGATGGCTGCACACCGGACTGGTCAGCCATAAAAACACAAAGATCAGCAGCGTCTTTGCGGCGGACAGGGACCAGCCGTGCAGCAGCATCAGCCCGATCAGAACGCAGAAGATACCCAGGGAGTCCCCCACTGCGGCGGCGTGCATCCGGTTGAGCACATAATCGAACCGGAACAGCCCCAGCACAGCGGAGAAAAACACGAACAGGCCGAACAGGAAACATGCCAGCCCGGCTGCGGTCACCAGATTATCGATCATGGGCGTTTCCTCCCGTCTTCTCCCGCTCCGGGCGTTTCCGCCGCCGGGCCGCCACCAGACGGGAGACCACCACCACCGCCAGAAAGCTCAGCAGCGCGAACACCAGGGCCACATCCACCAGAAAGTCCTCCCGCAGCCAGACGGAGAGCAGCACCAGCTCCGCGATCACCAGCGTACTGATGACATTCACGGCCACGATGCGGTCCGTAAACCGGGGGCCCAGCACCGCCCGCACCAGCGTCGCCAGGATCAGCAGCGCCAGCACCACGGCGCCCGCGGTCAGCACCCAGGTCCTCACTTCTTCCATTGGGCCGCCTCCATCCTCTCCAGCCGCTGCTGGAAGGAACTGTCCTCAATCCCCTCCGCCAGCGGCGTGTCCAGTGTGTGCACCAGCATCCGGCCGTCCTCGGCCCGCACGGTGATTGTCCCCGCGGTGAGCGTGATCGAGTCTGCCAGCATCGCCCTGCGGCGGTCTGTCTTCAGCGGGGTGTGGAACCACACCAGCTTGGGCTCGATGCCCTTGGGGCGGGTGTAGATGATCCGCATGATTACCAGTCCGGCCTTCAGCATCTCCGCCAGCAGGTGAGCAAAATACCGCGCCATGGCCCAGATTCTGGAAGGACTGCCGCAGAACACCCGCCACTGATAGCCCAGCACCCGCTTGCAGAACCAGGAGATCAGCGCCGAGACTGCAACGCCCCACAGGCAGGTATGGACACTGATCCCGCCGGACAGCAACAGCCACAGCAGGAAAAACAGCAGGAACATCGCTTTGCCTCCCTCCTTGCGCTATATACAAAAAGAGACGTCTCCGCAAGTGGTGTGTTTCCTCCCTCAACGGCGGATGGCACACGCTTGTTGGACGTCATCGTCTACCCGTTTTTCGTTAAAAAACGCACAAGCTTTAACATTATTTTAACGATTCTCCACGTCTCTGTCAACTATTTCAGCGGTTTTGACCCTCCTGGCACGCCGGAAAATATCCACAAATCTCTGAATCAAATTTCGGCGTTCTGACAAAGCGTCACAATTCTTCCAAATGTGCTCTGTCAAGCAGCCGTCTCTTCCGTCATATTTTCCAACTCCCTCCAGTGGGCACCGCATATCCCCACCCCGGCCTGCATAGTCTCCAAAGGAGGTGATGTCCAACATGACGATCCATGTGGTCCAAGCCGGCGAGACGGTCGGCTCCATCGCGGAATCCTACGGCGTCGATCCCGCCCGCCTGGCCGCGGACAATGCCGTGCCCCCCAGCGGCGCCCTGGCGGTGGGACAAACTCTGGTGGTCCGCTTTCCCCGCCAGGTCCACGCTGTCCGGGCCGGGGAGACCCTGGCTTCCATCGCGGAGGCATACGGCACCACAGTCCGCCGCCTCTGGCAGAACAACTGGCCTCTGGGCGGCGGAGCAGCCCTCCAGCCCGGACAGGTCCTGGTGATCTCATACTTTGACGAGCCCCTGGGCGCCGCCGCCTTCAACGGTTATGCCTACCCCTACATTGATATGTCCCTTCTGAATGCGGAGCTTCCCTATCTCACCTATCTGACCCCTTTCACCTACGGGATCACCGCCGACGGCGATTTGCTCCAGCTGGAGGATGACGCTCTCCTCTCCGCTGCCCGTCAGCGGGGCGTCCGCCCGGTGATGCATCTGTCCACCATGACAGAAACCGGTCAGTTCGACACCCAGCGGGCCACCCTGGTCCTGACAGACAGCGCCGTCCAGGACCGCCTGGTGGATCAGGTCCAGCAGACACTCCGCCGCCGTGGCTACGCCGGGCTGGATGTGGACTTTGAATTTCTCCCCGGCCAGCTGGCGGCGGCCTACGCCGCCTTTCTCGCCCGCCTGCGGCGGCTCCTGAACTCCCAGGGCTTCTTTCTCTGGGCCGCTCTGGCCCCCAAGACCTCCGCCCGGCAGGCGGGACTTCTGTACGAGGGGCACGACTATGCCGCTGTGGGTGCCGCTGTGGACGGCGTGCTTCTGATGACCTATGAGTGGGGCTACACCGCAGGACCGCCCATGGCGGTATCCCCCCTGCCCAACGTCCGGACCGTGCTAGACTACGCCGTGACGGAGATCCCGCCGGAGAAGATCTTCCTGGGCCTTTCCAACTACGGCTACGACTGGCCCCTGCCCTTTGTCCAGGGCGTCACCCGGGCGCCCTCCATCTCCAATCAGCGGGCCATCGAGCTGGCCATTGAACATGATGTGGCCATCCAGTACGATGAGACGGCCCAGGCCCCCTTCTTTCACTACACCGCAGCAGACGGCACAATTCACGAGGTCTGGTTTGAAGACGCCCGCAGTCTTTCCGCCCGTCTGTCCCTGATCGCGGAATACGGTTTCCAGGGCGCCGGCATCTGGAACCTGATGCGCCCCTTCTCCCAGCTCTGGCTGGTCATATCCTCTCTGTATCATATTGAGGATTGATTCCCCTGCGGAGTATTTGAAAAAGCACTTGACTTGGAGTAGACTCCAAGTGCTAAAGTGTTCTCATCAAAAGACAGCGCCCCGCAGGCGCAAAGGAGGCTTTTCAGTATGGCGCTTTCCGCATCTGCCAAAGACTATTTGTCCCGTTTCTTTCCTGGCCCTCCTTCCCCGCTGTGGGAAACGGATCCGGAGTTTATGGAGCTCTTCGCCAATTTCGCCCTGGACGAGGTGGTGAACCAGGGAGACCTGGATGACGCCGCCAGGATGATGGCTATTCTCGCTGCCCTGCTGGGCTGCCAGGGTGTGGAGGAATACCGCGTGCTGCTGCCCGCCGCCCTGCGGGCCGGCGTCACCCCTGTCCAGGTAAAGGAGATTCTCTATCAATCCGTGGCCTATCTGGGGATCGGCCGGGTGCGCCCCTTTTTCTCCGTGACGAATCAGGTGCTGACGGAGCAGGGCGTCGCCCTGCCGCTGGAGCCCGGCTCCACCACCACGGCAGAGACCCGGCTGGCCGCGGGCAACCAGGCCCAGGTGGATATCTTCGGTGAGGGGATGCGGGGCTTTCAGAACAGCGGCCCGGAGGAAAGCCGCCACATCAACCGCTGGCTGGCGGACAACTGCTTCGGCGACTACTACACCCGCGGGGGGCTGGACTATAAGCAGCGGGAAATGATCACCTTCTGCTTCCTGGCCGCCTTGGGCGGCTGCGAACCCCAGCTCACCAGCCACGCCGGTGCCAATCTGAGGATTGGAAACGACAATGCCTTCCTGATCCAGGTCATCTCCCAGTGCCTGCCCTACATCGGCTATCCCCGCAGCCTGAACGCCCTGCGGTGTGTGAACGACGCGGCCCAGGCCGCCCGCTGAGAGGAGCACGGCCATGACCATCGCCGAAGTGAGCAGGAAGTATGATATTTCAGCGGACACCCTTCGCTACTACGAGCGCATCGGCCTGATCCCGCCTGTCCCCCGCACCAGGGGCGGCCTGCGGGACTACGGGGAGGAGTCCTGCGGCTGGATCCAGCTGATGAAGTGCATGCGGGCCGCCGGGGTGCAGATCGAAGCCCTGATCGAATATGTGGACCTGTTCCAGCAGGGAGACGCCACCCTGGACGCCCGCAAGGCCCTGCTGGTAGAACAGCGGGACCAGCTGGTGTCCCGGATGGCGGAGATGCAGGCCTCTCTGGACCTGCTGAATCAGAAAATCGACCGGTACGAGCAGGGTATGATGACAGCTGAACAGCAGCTCCGCCGTCTTCACGCGGAGCGCGAAGGCGCCTGAGAGGCCCAAAAAGGACAATATACTGTCGAAGTTCGACAGTATATTGTCCTTTTATCCTTTATTGGAGCGTTTCAGCGGCCATCTGCTCCAGGCCAGCCACAGCACCCAGGACGCCGCCGCGCTGGAGGCCAGCACGGCCAGGAAATGCCCCATGCTGTTCTCCACCAGCGGACCTTCCAGGCCCAGCACCTCCGCGCCGCCCCGGACCAGCACGATGCACCAGGGGTGCAGGACATAGATCAGTGAAGAGAGCTTGCGGCAGCTCCGCCTCTCTCCGCGATTCAGCCCCAGCAGAAGGGAAAACAGGCAAACCATCACCAGCGGCAGCAGCATGTACATGCTGTCGTGCCGCTGGACCTGAAGCCCATGGAGCCAAAGCCCCTCTGCGGTCATGGCCGCGAAGGCGGCGCACAGGCCTGCAGCGGAGGTCCTCACGCTCCACCGCACACCGGCGGCTCCCAGCAGCAAAAATAGCGGCGTGAAAAACAGTCCGTTCCGCGTATAGGCAAAGATTTGGAAAATCCCCCCGTACAGCGCCTCCAGCGCCGGGAGCTGGCAGGTCAGTCCATAATAGCTGTCTCCGCCCAGGCCCACCAGGTAAAGGAGCCCGGCCGCGGTCAACGCCGTCCGGGGGCCCAGCCGGAGCAGCCCCCTGGCCACCAGAACACCCAGAATCACGCCTGGAAAATACCACAGGTGATAGAAGGTCCCATCCAGCAGGAGCTTTTTGACCCACTCCGCTGGCCCATAGCCGCCGTTGTACCAGTTCAACGGCAGATACAGCAGCACCGCCGCCCCGTAGAGCAGACAGGTCTTTTTCAGAAAGGTGCCGGTCCTGCGCCACTGGTCCTTTGCCAGAAAATAGCCGCTGACCATCAGGAAAAACGGCACCGCCACCCGGGCCAGCACCCGGGTGAACCAGAAGTCCCACAATGGGGAAACAGACACCAGCGGGGAGGTGTGGTTCGCCACCACCAGCACCACCGCCGCCAGACGGAAGAGATCCAACGCCGCGCCCCGGCGTCCGTCTGCCATACCTACACCTCCCAAACTGTCACGACAAATCCGTTCCGGTTGTCGCCGGAGACCTGGCAGCAGCCCTCCGGCAAGCGGAGCTCCGTCTCATCGCCGGCGCAGGGCATGTAAAACACCCGTGCGCTCCGCCCATGTTCCAGGCGGCACGTCCTGGGCGCTGTCTGCACCCAGTCCAGATACTCCTCCAGGCACAGGCCCTCCCGCTCCATCAGCAGGGCATGAGGCGTCCCCACATACCGATAGTGCCACGGCTCACAGGCGATACCGGTCAGGGACTCCTTTTCCCGGTGGTACCGCTGGATGAAGCCGTACCGGGGCGCCAGTCGCCGGAACCGCCCGCAGGCGCCTTCCTCCGGAAAATCGGGCCGGATGAAGTCGATCTCCCGCGCTGCCCGGCCCAGGTCGATGGCAAGCCCCGTCTGGTGCTCGCTGCACCCGGGGACCGCCACATACTGCCGGGTGAACGCCTCTCCCCGTCTTTGCAGGGTGTCCTCCCAAATGGCCTGCTGCTCCGCCTGACTGCGCCAGCCGGAGACCGGCACGATCTCCCGCGCCCCGCCTGCTGCCTGGATGCAGGCGGCCAGCAGCCGGGCGGCCTGCCGCTCCAGCAGGATATTGGGATACCGCTCGTCCGCTGCTGTCAGCAGCTGCCGCGGCTCCTCCGCCAGGGGATGCTGACGGTTCACCAGCACCAGCGGCCCGGAGCGCATCTGCCGCCGGCTGTACCGCGCCGCCCTCATAGCTCGGCCCCCAGCTGGATCAGGCGGCTCACCAGCTCCCGGAAGGGGATGCCGGCGGCACGCATCATGGCAGGATAGCGGCTGTGGGGCGTGAAGCCCGGGATCGTGTTCACTTCGTTGAACACAATCTCCCCCCAGGGGGTGAGGAACAGGTCCACCCTGGCAAATCCCCGGCAGCCCAGTGCCCGGTAGAGGACCTTCGCCGTCTCCCGGATCTCCGCTGCCTTTTGCGGGGCGATCCGGGCGGGGCAGTGGATGGCCGATGTCTGGAGGGTGTATTTCTCCGTATAGTTGAAGAAGCCCCGGGACAGCTCCACCTCATCCACCGCCCCGACGGTGAGCTCCCGGTTCCCCAGCACCGCACAGCCCACCTCAAAGCCGGGAATGGCCTCCTCCAGCAAAATCTCGCCGTCGTGGCGGAAGGCCGCCTCCACCGCCGGAGCCAGCTGTGCCGGCTCCTCCACCCGGCTCACGCCGAAGGAAGAACCCGCCCGCACCGGCTTGACAAACAGCGGCCAGCCCAGTGTTTCGGCTGCCGTCCGGAGCTCCTCAAAGGCACAGTCCTCCGGGAAGAGACGGCTCCGGGGCACCCGTACCCCCGCCAGAGCCGCCAGCTTGTGGGCTCGGTCCTTGTCCATACACAGGGCGCTGGACAGCGTCCCGCAGCCTACCAGGGGCACACCGGCCAATTCCAGCGCCCCCTGAACCGTGCCGTCCTCACCGTTCCTGCCGTGGAGAACCGGGAAGGCCAAGTCAAAAGCCACTTCCCGGCCGGAGCCGTCCAACAGCACCAGGGCCCGGTTCCCCCGGTCCAGCCGCAGAGTGCAGGGCACGCACGCCGCCTCCCGCTGCCATCTTCCACCGGGAATGGCATCCAGCGGCCCTGTGTAAACATACCACGCCCCCTCCCGGGTGATCCCTACCGGGATGGGGCAGTACCGCTCCGGGTCCATGTGCGTCAGCACGCCGTGGGCGGACTGCAGAGACACCTCATGCTCTGAAGAGCATCCGCCGAACAGCACCAATATCCGCAATCTTTCCATCTCATGTCCTTTCCGGCGCCCAGCGCCTTTCCTGATGGAAAGATCGTATCAGATTCGCTTCCCGCAGATCTGTGGACGTTCCTGCAAACCTCCTGTGATTTTCCTGCGGAAATCTTACGAATTTCTTGCGGCGGCCTCCTGCAGGGGCAGGCGGACGGTAAAGGTGATCCGGTTGTCCGCGCTGGCAGCCCGGATCGTCCCGCCGTGGAGGGCAAGGATTTCCTTGGCTATGGCCAAGCCAAGGCCCGCGCC
>NZ_KI271741.1:0-910 GCF_000469445.2 Oscillibacter sp. KLE 1745
AATCCAAGAGGGCCCCGGCCGATGGCCGGGGCCCTCTTGCGCACTTTATACGTAGAACAGCAGGTCGCTGTATACCGGGAAAGGCCAGGACTTGGAGGCAGTCAGCGTCTCCAACTGGTCGGCGGCCTTCCGGGCCTCTGCCATGTCGGGGATCAGCACCTCATGGCAGTAGTTCATGGCCTTGATAGAGCCCACGGGGATAGCGGCCAGATCCGCCTCCAGCTTGGCGCAGTCCGCCTGCAGGGCGTCCGTCAGGGTGCCGATCTGCATGGCTGTGGAAGTCTCATACTGGTGGGGCACACCCATGGCGTCCTTGTGATAGGCCCGCTGGCACAGCTGGTCGGCGTAGTCGGACACCGCAGGCAGGATCTGGTGGCGGATCATGTCCGCCATAGTCTTGGCCTCAATGGTCAGGACCGTGGTGTAGTTCTCAATGTGGATCTCCGCCCGGGCCTCGATCTCCTCCTTGGTGTAGATGCCGTGCTTGACAAACAGATCCACGTTTTTGGGAGCGGTGTACATGGGCAGAGCGTCAGCGGTGGAGGTCAGGTTGGAGAGGCCACGCTTCCCGGCCTCCTCCAGCCATGCCTCGTCATAGCCGTTGCCGTTGAAGATGATCCGCTGATGCTCGGTGAATACCCGGCGGATCAGCTTGGGCAGGTCCGCCTGGAAGTCCCGGGATGCCTCCAGCTCGTCCGCGAACTGCTTCAGCTCCTCGGCCATGATGGTGTTCAGGGCGATATTGGGGCCGGAGATGGACTGGGATGCGCCCAGCATCCGGAACTCGAACTTGTTGCCGGTAAAGGCCATGGGGGAGGTGCGGTTCCGATCCGTGTTGTCCTGGCGG
This sequence comes from Oscillibacter sp. KLE 1745, assembly GCF_000469445.2. Lineage (NCBI taxonomy): Bacteria > Bacillati > Bacillota > Clostridia > Eubacteriales > Oscillospiraceae > Oscillibacter > Oscillibacter sp. KLE 1745. The sequence continues at coordinate 848 of NZ_KI271741.1, forward strand.
ATGGCAGGCAGGGCGTCCACGCCGATCTCCAGCGTCCGCTTGCCGGTGCTCTGGAAGTCCGTG
>NZ_KI271741.1:1010-1922 GCF_000469445.2 Oscillibacter sp. KLE 1745
GGTGGTCGTTGCCGGGGAAGGCCACCGTGGCCCGCAGGAACTCCTGATAGTCGTCCACACCCTTGATGAAGGCCGCCAAAAACAGCAGGAACTGGGCGTTCTGCCGGGGGGTGGAGCCGGGCTTGAACAGATTTTTGCCCGTGTCGGTGGAGAGGGACCAGTTGTCGTGCTTGCCGGAGCCGTTGACGCCCGCGAAGGGCTTCTCATGGAGCAGGCACACCAGTCCGTGGCGGTCGGCCACCTTCTTCATCATCTCCATCACCAGCTGGTTCTGGTCGCAGGCGGCGTTGGCGTTGGTGTAGATCGGGGCCATCTCATGCTGGGAGGGGGCCACCTCGTTGTGCTTGGTTTTGCTGAGCACGCCCAGCTTCCACAGCTCCTCATCCAGATCCTTCATATAGGCGGCGACCCGGGGCCGGATGGCGCCATAGTAGTGGTCGTCCAGCTCCTGTCCCTTGGGGGGCTTTGCGCCGAACAGGGTCCGGCCGCACATCCGCAGGTCCTCCCGCTGGGCGTACTGGGCCTTGTCCACCAGGAAGTACTCCTGCTCCGGCCCCACCTGAACCACCACCCGTTTGGTCGTCGTGTCCCCGAACAGGCGCAGGATCCGCACCGCCTGGCGGCTGATCTCGTCCATGGACCGCAGAAGAGGCGTCTTCTTGTCCAGGGCCTCGCCGGAGTAGGAGCAGAAGATGGTGGGGATGCAGAGGCTGCCCTCCTTGATGAAGGCAAACGAGGTGGGATCCCAGGCGGTGTAGCCCCGGGCCTCAAAGGTGGCCCGCAGACCGCCGGAGGGGAAGGAGGAGGCATCCGGCTCACCCCGGACCAGCTCTTTTCCGGAGAATTCCATGAGGATCTTGCCGCCGCCGGCAGGGGCAATGAAGCTGTCGTGCTTCTCCGCCGTGACGCCGG
>NZ_KI271741.1:2022-5307 GCF_000469445.2 Oscillibacter sp. KLE 1745
CGTGACGCCGGTCATGGGCTGGAACCAGTGGGTGTAGTGGGTGGCGCCCTTTTCCACGGCCCACTGCTTCATGGCCTGGGCGATCTCATTGGCGGTGGAGATATCCAAAGACGTTCCATCTGTAACGCACTTCTTCCACGCCTCATAGGACGCAGAGGACAGGCGCTCCTTCATGGTGTCCTCATTGAAGACCATGCTGCCGAACAGATCGGAGAGTTTCGTGGTGGTACTCATGCGTTTCATCCTCCTGTATTTATAAAATGTATCGTATCACATCAGATATGGAAAACTCAACAGGAAATGCGGATTTTCCGCCTCATTTGCCGCTCTCGCCGTCATCGGAGGGGCCCCGGGCACAGAGGCCGTCCGCGTCGCATCCCCCAGGACCGGTTGGGCATCCGGAAGTCCCGAAGCATCCAGTTCCGGCCGGAATGGTGTTGCCCGAAGATCTCCCGGTCCAGCAGGCTCACCTTGGTAAAGGGCGCACGACGGCCGCCCTTCCTCCGCAGCGTCTCAAAGTCAAAATACGTCCGGCCGAAGAGGGGCAGCAGCCCTTCCTTGGTACAGATCTTTTGAAAAAACCATGGCCCCGCACATGGGCAGAAGCGCCTCCCGGATGAATTTGCGCATCAGCCGCCGACTGCCCAAAGGGCAGGGTACTGGCGCAGAGCACTCTTTGCTATGGAGCGTATAACAAAGAACGCAGCTTTCTCCTAAAATCTTAGGATGAATAGCTGCGATCCGCGGTACCACCTAATTTGCTCCCATGATGGGATCCCTTTCAAAGCTCCAACAAGCCCGTGTGAGATAACGATCACAACTCGTCGCACTTACTAGCGGAGATCCGCGTTCGGAATGCAGCTGCAGAGTCTTCTTCCCGCGGACTCTTTGTACGGGCTTCCCACTGCCCCCGCTCACTGAACCGGAATTTCCACGATCCTTTTCTCCATCAATGCCTTCTGATGGTTGGATTTGGCCTCGATCTCGAAAGCGATGGTAGCAGTGTATCACCGCCAGCAGCGCACTGTCAACGTCAAAAACCACAAAATCGGCATTCCATTTCCGGCAGCCTTCCCGGCTCCTCCGCTCCGGGACAGCCGAAGGGGTTCCGCCTGAAAAGCGTTCCGGCGCCCCTCCCGCCGCAGTCACGACGGGCAGGGCGCCCGGACGGTATGAAACGGTCAGAGACTGATCTCCGGGACTTCCCGGCTGGCGCCGGAGAGCAGGGGCCTCACCTGGGCCAGGAAGGCGTCCACCTGCTCCGGACAGCGGCCGATGTACAGCTTCGGGTCCAGCACGGCCTCCATCTCCGCCTCGGTCATGCCGAAGGCAGGCTCCGCCGCCAGGCGGGAGAGCAGGTCGCAGGGCTCCCCCTCCTTCATCCGGGCGGTGGCGGCCATGGAGCAGGTGCGGATGATCTCGTGGAGCGCCTGCCGGTCGCCGCCCCGCTTGACGCCCTCCATCATCAGGTTCTCCGTAGCGATGAAGGGCAGGTACTCCCGGCAGGTCCGGTCCACGATCTTCTCGTTGACGTGGAGCCCGTCGGTGACGTTCTGACTGAGACGCAGGATGGCGTCGGCGCAGAGGAAGCCCTCCGGCATGGAGATGCGGCGGTTGGCGGAGTCGTCCAGGGTCCGCTCCAGCCACTGGACGGAGGCGGTCATGGGGGCGTTCATAGCGTCCGCCATCAGGTAGCGGCTGAGAGAGCAGATCCGCTCGGACCGCATGGGATTGCGCTTGTAGGCCATGGCGGAGGAGCCGATCTGGTTCTTCTCAAAGGGCTCCTCCACCTGCCGGTCGTGCTGGAGAAGGCGGATGTCGTTGGCCATGCGGTAGCAGCTCTGGGCAATGGCGGAGAGGCAGTTCAGGATGCGGCTGTCCGCCTTTCTGGGATAGGTCTGGCCACAGACGGCATAACACTGCTCAAAGCCGAATTCTGCGGCGATCTGCCGGTTCATCTCGTCAATCTTGGCGCCGTCTCCATCGAACAGGTCCATAAAGCTGGCCTCTGTGCCGGTGGTGCCCCGGCAGCCCAGGAACTTCATGTGGTCCAGGACGAAGTCCAGCTCCTCCAGGTCGGAGAGCAGGTCCTGCATCCAGAGGGTGGCCCGCTTGCCCACCGTCACCAGCTGGGCGGGCTGATAGTGGGTATAGCCCAGGGTGGGGGTGGCCTTGTATTGCTCTGCAAATTTACTGAGGTTCGCCACCACAGCCAGCAGCTCTCCCCGGAGATACCGCAGGCCCTCCCGGTAGATGATGAGATCCGCGTTGTCGGTGACATAGCAGCTGGTGGCCCCCAGGTGGATGATCCCCGCGGCGGAGGGGGCCGCCTTGCCGTAGGTGTAGACGTGGGCCATCACGTCGTGACGGACCTCCTTCTCCCGCGCCGAAGCCGTCTCATAGTCGATGTCGGTGATGTGGGCCTCCAGCTCCGCCACCTGCTCCGCGGTGACGGGCAGGCCCAGATTGTGCTCTGCCCGGGCCAGGGCCACCCACAGACGCCGCCAGGTCTGGAAACGCGTGTCCGGAGAAAACAGACACAGCATAAAATCAGAGGCGTATCGGGACGCCAGAGGGGATTTGTAACGATCTTTGGGCATAAGTGGGCCACCTTTCTTTTGTTTCAAAGTTTAGGAGGCACCGCAACGGGTGCCTCCAGAGGGTGCAGTCTGTTTCGCCGGAGGCGAAGCATTATGAAGTGGGAAGCGTGTTAAAGACTGTGAGCAGCCAGAGACAAAAATCCAGGCTGAACAGGGCCAACAGGAAGCACTCGACACCCGCGGAACGATCCTTCGATGCTTTTGAAATGATCCGGTAAAGGAGAAACGGCCAGCAGAGGGCACCTGCCAACGCGATCCACCCGAATACGGCAAACAGCATCGGATTTCCTCCTCACCGAATGATGATGGAATCTCTTTCCGGTCCCACAGACACATAGGTGATATGGCAGCCGATCTCCCGCTCCACGTATTCCACATAGTTCCGGGCCGCCTCCGGCAGGTTCTCCCACTTCCGGACGCCGGAGATGTCGCACTTCCAGCCGGGCATGGCGGTCATGACGGGCTTGGCGTCCGGCAGCACGGCGGGGAAGGGGAACGCGTCGGTCTCCTGCCCGTTCAGCTCATATCGGGCGCAGATGGGGATCTCATCCATGTAGCTGAGCACATCCAGCTTGGTCAGGGCGATGTCCGTGGCTCCCTGGCACTGGATGCCATAGCGGGTGGCCACGATGTCGATGGGACCCACCCGGCGGGGCCGGCCGGTCTTGGCGCCGTACTCACCGCC
>NZ_KI271741.1:5407-52208 GCF_000469445.2 Oscillibacter sp. KLE 1745
GGGGCCGGCCGGTCTTGGCGCCGTACTCACCGCCGGCCTCCCGCAGCTTCTCCGCCTCTTCACCGAACCACTCGCAGGTGAAGGGGCCCTCTCCCACGCAGGAGGAGTATGCCTTCACCACACCGATGATCTTGTCCAGCTTGGCGGTGGGCAGGCCGGAGCCCACAGGGGCATACGCCGCAATGGGGTTGGAGGAGGTGGTGTAGGGGTAGATGCCGTAGTCCAGATCCCGCAGGGAGCCCAGCTGGGCCTCAAACAGGATGTGCTTGCCCTCGGCCTGGGCCTGGCGCAGGAAGGCGCCGGTGTCGCAGATGAAGGGCTTGATCTTCTCGCCAAACTCCGTCACCCATGCCTTCAGGTCATCCATGGTGTAGGGCTTGGCGCCGTAGACCCGCTCCAGCGTCAGGTTCTTCCACTCCAGAATGCCCGCCAGATGGTCCCAGAGCTTTTCCGGGTACAGCAGCTCGCCGGCCATGATGGTCTTCTTCTGGTACTTGTCCGAATAGAACGGGGCGATGCCCTGCTTGGTGGAGCCGTACTTCTTGTCCGCCAGGCGGGCCTCCTCCAGGGAGTCCAGGTCCCGGTGCCAGGGCAGCAGCAGGGACGCCCGGTCGCTGATTTTCAGGTTCTCCGGCGTGATGGCCACGCCCTGGTCCATGACGTCGGACATCTCGGTCCACAGGCTCTCGCAATCCAGAGCCACGCCGTTGCCCAGGATGTTCACCACACCCTTGCGGAAGATGCCGGAGGGCAGCAGGTGCAGGGCAAACTTGCCGAACTCGTTCACCACGGTATGGCCGGCGTTGCCGCCGCCCTGATAGCGGACCACCACGTCGTAGTCCGCGGTCACCAGGTCTACCATGCGGCCCTTGCCCTCGTCTCCCCAGTTGATTCCCACGATGGCACAATTTGACATATCCAAAAACCTCCCGGTTTTGATTTACAGACACTCCGGTCAGGTCGACCTTTTCTCCAAAGATGCCCAACCTTAGTTATTATATCGGCTGATTTTCCATAAGTAAAGCCTGAACTTGTAATAATAAGCATTATTTTTTCTGATAAGGTCGACCTTTCAATTCTGGAAATGCCTCATCCCCGGGGAGCGGCGGGGATCCCCACATAGGCCACAGTCTCGTTGGGCTGAATCAGTTGCCCGCCGGAGGCGAAAGTGTCGAACAGCGCCTCCAGCGCCGCCCGAAATGCTTCGTAATCCGCGTCTCCCTCCCGCAGGGCATAGGAGCTGGAAAAGCACCGCCGGAGGAATCGGTCCCGGTCCAGCGTCAGGGGATTGGGGAACCGCCGCTTTTCATACGCCCCGCCGAAAAAATCCCGGATGCGGGGGTCGTCCTCCCCCATCCCGCCGGTGAATCCGTGAAAGCTCGGACAGTGCTCCCGAAAGACCTGGGCCAAGGCCTGGTTCACCGGTGCAGACCCGCGGACGTTCCAGACGAGAACGGCCCGCCCGCCGGGACGCAGGATCCGGCGGCACTCCCGCGCAAAGGCAGGACCGTCGAACCAGTGGAAGGCCTGGGCCGCTGCGACCATGTCCACGGACCGGTCCGGCAGCCCGGTATCATGGTCCGTTCCATTTAAGGAGGAGAACCGGGAATCGCCGCCCAGAAGCGCCTCCGCCGCCCCCCGCATATCCGGATTCGGCTCCACGCCGCAGACGCGGAAGCCCGCTGCCAGCAGCTGGGCGGAGAGCTTGCCGGTGCCGGATCCGATGTCCGCCGCTGTATAGCGCTCCGGCGGCGCGTACAGCTCTCCCAGCCAGTCCAGGAATTCCTGGGCATAAGAAGGTCTGGCGGCCTGATAGTCCTGGTGCCGGCCATTGAAGCGGTCAAAGGTGTTGCGCATCTGGATCCCCTCCCTGCAAATTCTCCGCTGATTGTACCATGGGAGCTGGACGCCTGCAAGATGCAGGGCGCGGCGGAAAAGCCTTGGTTCTCCACTTCCAAAACGGGACAGGGTGTGGTATACTATCACCGGATTTTGAACAATCAGAGAGAAAAGGGGAAGATCGTATGCCGGCCATCGGTTTTGACAATCAGAAGTACCTCACCACCCAGTCCGAGCAGATCAAAAAGCGCATCGCCCAGTTCGGCGGCAAGCTGTATCTGGAGTTCGGCGGCAAGCTGTTCGACGACTACCACGCCTCCCGGGTGCTGCCGGGATTCGAGCCGGACAGCAAGATCCGGATGCTCCAGCAGCTGCAGGACGACGTGGAGATCCTCATTGCCATTAACGCCGCAGACATCGAGAAAAACAAGGTCCGGGGGGACCTGGGCATCACCTATGACGACGACGTGCTGCGGCTGATCGACATCTTCCGGGGCATGGGCTTCTATGTGGGCGGCGTGGTGATGAGCCGGTACAGCGGCCAGGGGGCGGCGGACGCCTTTTTGAAGCGGTTGACCACCCTGGGCATCCGGTGCTACCGCCACTATCCCATCGCGGGCTACCCCTCCGACGTGCAGCACATTGTCAGCGACGAGGGCCTTGGAAAGAATGAGTATGTGGAGACCACGCACCCGCTGGTGGTGGTGACGGCGCCGGGCCCCGGCAGCGGCAAGATGGCCACCTGCCTCTCCCAGCTCTACCACGACTACAAGCGGGGCATCGCTGCGGGCTACGCCAAGTTCGAGACCTTCCCCATCTGGAACCTGCCCCTCAAGCATCCGGTGAATCTGGCCTACGAGGCGGCCACGGCGGATCTGAACGACGTGAACATGATTGACCCCTTCCATCTGGAGGCCTATGGCAAGACTGCCGTCAACTACAACCGGGATGTGGAGATCTTCCCGGTGCTGAACGCCATCTTTGAGAAGATCCAGGGCACGTCCCCCTACCAGTCCCCCACGGACATGGGAGTGAACATGGTTGGCAACTGCATCTGTGACGACGCGGTGTGCTGCGCCGCCAGCCGCATGGAGATCCTGCGGCGCTACTACACCGCCTGCGTGGAGCGGCTGCGGGGCAAAGCCGGGGACGAGCCGGTGCGGAAGCTGGAGCTGGTGATGCAACAGGCGAGCGTCACACCGGACATCTGCCCGGCGGTGTCCGCTGCCCTGCTGAAGGCGGAGACCACCGGCGGCCCTGCCGGCGCCATGGTGCTGCCAGACGGCCGGGTGGTCACCGGCAAGACCTCCGACACCCTGGGGGCGGCCTCCGCCCTGCTGCTGAACGCGCTGAAGGCCGTGGGCGGCATCGGTGACCAGTTCGAGCTGATCTCCGCCCAGGTGCTGGAGCCGGTGTGCCGGCTGAAGACCCAGTACCTGGGCCACAAGAATCCCCGGCTCCACACGGATGAAGTGCTGATGGCGCTCACCATCTCCGCCCTGACCAACCCCCTGGCGGAGCTGGCTCAGCAGCAGTTGCCCAAGCTCCGGGGCTGCGACGCCCACTTCACGGTGATCCTCAGCGAGGTGGACGAAAACCTTCTGCGCCGCCTGGGCATCAACGTCAGCTGCGAGGCCCGGTACGAGACGAAGAAGCTGTATCACAAATGAAATGACCTGCGCTTTCGGATGAGGTGGACCATGAAGAAACAGAGGATGCTGCCGGCGAAGAATCGCCGGGGCTCTGTGCAAGCAATAGGTGAGACGTTGCACAGAGCATAGCGGATGGACCAGTTTCACCGAAAACTCTCATAGAAACGGGTTCTCAAATTCTGCTCTCAATCAAAATTGAACTGACACTGTGCCGCGGCTCATCTGTAACATTTTCTGATGGAATAGAAAGGAATGTTGTCAGTATGCGAGATGACCGGCCACAGATCACAGCAGAGACCTTTCGGAATATGGAGGATATGTCCTTCTTTACGCACGCACGGATTTTTGACGATCTTCTGATTATTGCGCAGAAAGAGACAAACTGTTTCGTCCTGCGCTCTTCGGAGGGACTGATCGTGCTGGACGCGATCTGGCCCTGCCAGCAGGCGTTTGATGCGATCATTTCTGCGGTTCGGGAGACCGGATGGGACCCCGGCGCGATCCGAAAACTGGTGCTGACCCATGGACATGTGGATCACACCGGCTGCGGACGCTGGCTCCGGGAGGCGTTTCATGCAGAGACATATCTCTCACAACGGGATGACCGATTTTGGGCTGAAGAGCCCATCAAGCGAGACAGGCCGGAGACGTGGAAAGACTATGACATCGACGTCTATGTGGGAGAAGGGGATGTCATTGCTCTGGGAGACAAACGGCTCCTGGTCTATGAGACCCCCGGACACACACCGGGAGGATTGAGTTATATCTTCAATGTAACAGAGAATGGCGTATCCCATCAGGCGGCCCTTTGGGGAGGTTCCGCGCCTCCCATGAGCCGACACGGCACGATCCAATACCTGCGGTCTCTGGAACATTTTATGGAACAGGCGGAACGCCAGAACGTAGAAGTGGCGCTCAGCAATCATACGGCCTTGGACAATGGCCTTGAGCGGATCGCTTACGCGCGGAAGCGGATGCGCTATATGCCGAATATTTACCTGATCGGGCAGAAGGGATTCCGGGCCTATTGCCAGTTATTCAGGACATGGTGTTACGACTCTCTGGAGCAGCTGGATGATCGGTAAGGGCGGAACAGCATACGCATAAGAAACACAACGCGATCTCTGGGGAAGCAGTCCCGTTTCCGGTGTGGAAAGCGGGACTGCTCTTCATCATAAACAGCGATTTATCAGGAAAGGAACAGGAGCATGCAGGATCTCATTCAACAACTGGCATCTGAGCTGGACAAAGACCCCCGCCATGTGGAAAACGTGGTCCGCCTTCTGGACGAGGGCAACACCATTCCCTTCATCGCCCGCTACCGCAAGGAGCTTCACGGCGCCATGGACGACACCGCCCTGCGGAATCTGGAGGAGCGCCTCCAGTACCTGCGGAACCTGGCGGAACGCCGGGAGGCGGTGAAGCGGTCTATCGAGGAACAGGGCAAGCTGACGGAGGAACTCTCCGCCGCCATCGACGCCGCCCGGACGCTGGCGGAGGTGGAGGACCTGTACCGCCCCTACAAGCAGAAGCGCCGCACCCGGGCCACCATTGCCCGGGAAAAGGGCCTGGCGCCTTTGGCGGAACTGCTGTTTGCCCAGGGGCCGGACTGCCCGGACCCGACGGCGGAGGCCGCCCGGTATGTGGATGCCGAAAAGGGCGTGGAGACGGTGGAGGACGCCCTCTCCGGCGCCTCCGACATCATCGCCGAGACCATCAGCGACGACGCCGCCCTCCGCAAGACCCTCCGCACCCTCCTGGAGCGGGAGGGAAAGCTCTGCTCCCAGGCGGCGGTGGAGGAGGACTCTGTCTACCGGCTGTACTACGACTTCTCCCAGGCCCTCTCCCGGCTTCAGGGTCACCAGATCCTGGCCGTCAACCGGGGGGAGAAGGAGGGCTTTCTGAAGGTCCGCGTGGAGCTGGACCGGGACCGGGCCCTCCAGGCCGTCCGGCGGCATGTGATCGTCCCCGGCAGCGCCGCAATGGAATTTATCAAGTCCGCGGCGGAGGACGCATACGACCGCCTGATCTTCCCCGCCCTGGAGCGGGAGGCTCGCTCCGACCTGACGGAACGGGCGGACGAGGGGGCCATCGGCCAGTTCGCCCTGAATCTGAAGCCCCTGCTGATGCAGCCCCCGGTGAAGGGCAGGGTCACCATGGGCCTGGACCCGGGGTACCGAATGGGCTGCAAGGTGGCGGTGGTGGACGGCACGGGCAAAGTGCTGGACACCGCCGTGGTATACCCCACCTACGGCGAGCGGCAGGAGAACGAGGCTATCGCCGCCCTGGCAAAGCTGATCCGAAAGCACGGCGTGGAGCACATCGCCATCGGCAACGGCACAGCCAGCCGGGAGACGGAGCAGATGGCGGTGAAGCTGATCCGGCAGGTGAATGAGGCCGGCGCCCATGTCAGCTACATGATCGTCAGCGAGGCCGGGGCCAGCGTGTACTCCGCCAGCCCCCTGGCGGCGGAGGAGTTCCCCCAGTACGATGTGAACCTCCGCTCCGCCGTGTCCATTGCCCGGCGCCTCCAGGACCCTCTGGCGGAGCTGGTGAAGATCGACCCCAAGGCCATCGGCGTGGGACAGTACCAGCACGACATGCCCCCCAAGCGGCTGGACGAGGCTTTGAACGGTGTGGTGGAGGACTGTGTGAACGCCGTGGGCGTGGACGTGAATACCGCCTCCCCCTCCCTGCTTCAGCGTGTGGCGGGGCTGAACGCGACCACGGCGAAAAATGTGGTGGCCTACCGGGAGGAAAACGGCCCCTTCACTTCCCGGAAGCAGATTTTGAAAGTGCCCAAGCTGGGGCCCAAGGCCTTTGAGCAGTGCGCCGGCTTCCTGCGGGTGCCGGAGAGCCGCTCCGTGCTGGACAACACCGCCGTCCACCCGGAGAGCTACGCCGCGGCGGAGAAATTGCTCTCCCTCACCGGCCACACCCTCACGGACGTGCGGGATGGGAAGCTGGGAGATCTGAACGCCCAGATCAGGACCTACGGCGAGGACCGGGCGGCGGCGGACTGCGGCGTGGGCGTGCCCACATTGCGGGACGTGGCGGCGGAACTGATGAAGCCCGGCCGGGACATCCGGGACGAGCTGCCCAAGCCCATCCTCCGCACCGACGTGCTGGAGATGAAGGACCTGAAGCCCGGCATGGTGCTGATGGGCACGGTGCGGAATGTCATCGACTTCGGCGTGTTCGTGGACATCGGCGTCCACCAGGACGGGCTGGTCCACATCTCCCAGGTGTCCCAGAAGTTTATCAAACACCCCTCGGAGGTGGTGTCTGTGGGAGACATCGTCCAGGTGGTGGTGCTGGAGGTGGACGAGAAGAAAAAGCGCATCGGCCTCAGCATGAAGCAGGTGCCCAAGGCGTGAGGAGGGAAACAGCCATGATCCTGACCATCGACCGGGTGAACGACCTGCTGGACGACATGGCAGACAGTTTCCCGGTGGCGTTGTTCGACGGCCTCAACGGCGGGATCAACCTGCTGGAGGAGGCCAAGCCGGACCCGGAGTTCCCGGAGGGCGAGATGTATATCCTGGGGGAGTACTGCGACGACCTGCTGGGCCAGTATATCAACCTGTACTACGGCTCCTTTGCCGCCCTTGCAGAGCGGGAGGACTGGGGCCAGGAAACATGGGAGGACGAGCTGTACACCACCCTGTCCCATGAGCTGACCCACCACATGGAGGGCCGGGGCGGCCTTCACGCCCTGGATGACCGGGACGCGGAAGAGCTGGAGGAATACCGCCGGGAGTACGGCGGAGAGATGTGATATAAAAGGACCGCCCCGTGCCTGCGGCACGGGGCGGTTTTGATATCCGGAGGGAGATCAGCCCTTGTCCTGCCGGATGATCCGGCGCAGGGCTTCGATGGCGGAGAGGATGGGCTTCTGGATGCTGTCGGTGGGATAGACGTCGGCGCTGTTGCGCTTGGAGACGGACCCGTCGAAATTGGTGGCTGATACCAGGATGGAGGCGGTGCGGATCCCCAGGCTGGAGCCCACAGAGAAGAGGATGGACTCCTCCATGGAGGTGCAGACGGCACCGCCCCGGACATAGCTCTGCCAGCGGCGGATCAGATCATCGGACACCGGCTTCGTCTCCGGCTCCGCCTGCGTGTAAAAGGAGTCCTTGGTGATGCTGACGCCCACCGTGGTGTGAAAGCCCAGAGACACAGAGCTCTCCTCCAGAGCCTTCAGCAGCTGGTAGCTGGGGACGGCAGGGAACTCCATGGGCAGGTAGTGGAGGCTGGTGCCGTCCATGCGGACACTGCCGCTGACCACCACGATGTCCCCGCACTGGACGTCGGCGCAGGTGGAGGCGCAGGTGCCCACCCGAATGAAGGTATCCGCCCCGCACTTATGGAGCTCCTCCACGCAGATGGCGGTGGAGGGCCCCCCGATACCGGTGGAGGTAACGGTGATCCGCTCTCCATCCAGCGTGCCCTCCCAGGTGGTGAACTCCCGCTTCCGGGTCACCATGCGGGGGTTGTCCAGGTGGGCGGCGATCAGCTCGCACCGGTCCGGATCCCCGGGGACGATGGCGTAGCGGCCCGCCTCTCCGGGGGCCAGATTCACATGGAGCATTTTGGCTGTTTCAGACATGGTTCTCATTCTCCTCATCATATCATTATTGGTGTGAAATCCGGATGGAGGCCGTTCCCCGCATCCTCAGCAGTCCGCTTCCGCCTGGATCTCCTGCCGGAACATCAGAAGAAAACTGACGGCCAGCAGCAGACAGCTAGCCCAGATGGCCCCTGTTCCCCAGAGCTGGGAGGCAACGCCGCCGAATCCGGCCCCCAGGGCAAAAATGAGGATGACGGCGAAGTAGCGGCCGGCCTTCCGCAGGGCGGTCCGGTCCCGGGTGTCCCAGTAGGCACAGAAGGCGTCCACCCCGCTGCGGAGATTGCCGATGCACATGGTACTGGCGTATGCGCTGCCGTTGACCTTGCGGAACGCCTGGACCTGCATGGCGCAGGTGAAGGACACCAGCGCGTTGGCCGGCGCATCCCAGGACGATGGGAGGAATCCCACGCCCAGCAGCAGGCCGATCTCAGCCAGCACCACCATCTGCCGCCAGTGGAGCCGGGAAATCTCCTGACAGCGGCGGCGGACCATCTCCGCAGCAAAGACGCCCAGCGCAAAGGCCAGCAGCGGGATCAGATACCGGAGGACGCCGGCCAGATCCCCGGCAAAGGCCCGCTGGCTCATAAGAACGATGTTTCCCGTCTGGGCATTGGCGAAAACCTGTCCCCGGACGCAGTAGGTGTAAGCGTCCTGCAGCCCGCCGGACAGGGTCAGAAAAACCATGGTGGAAAATGCCTCGGACATCTGCCCATGGCGGAGGGCGGACCTGGCTCTGTACATCCCATCAGCTCTTTTCCTGAGAATTCCGTGAACAGTATAATATAGGCGCGGGAAAAAGACAAGCCTGGAGAGAAGCACCTCTCACATTCCCGGAGCAGTATCATCTGTCATAAGTGCTTTTAATGGAAGCGGTTACATTTCTGCCGATCTATACAAGGAATGTTAGAGCTTTTCTACGCCTGTGTAAAATGTACATTAAATACAAAGAATCCCTTGCTTCCACCGCAAAAAAGTGTTAAAGTTGACTTGATCCAGGAAAACACTGGAAGCTTTACAACAAAAAAACTGTTATTTTCCTACGAAAAATATGAAAACGCTTACGCGAAAAGGGGCGTGACCGTGAATCCAACCATCTATGATGTCTCCAGACTGTCCGGAGTTTCCATCGCCACCGTGTCCCGCGCGTTCTCCAATCCGGAGCGGGTCCGGGAGGACACCCGCCGGAAGGTGTTTGAAGCAGCGGAAGTGCTCCACTACTCTCCAAATGCCATCGCCCGGGCCATGGCCCGCCAGCGAACGGACAAGATCGCCTTCCTGATCTGTAAGGAGGGGGCCACGATCCTGGACGAATTCTACGCCGGCATCTGCACCGGGATCATGCGGGAGACGAACCGAAGTGACTTTGAGTTGGTCATTTCCACCGCTGCGGACTGGGACACGGCCTCCAACACCTCCAAAAACAAACAGGTGGAGGGTGTGATCCTGGGCGGCAATGCCCGACCGGATATGATCGCAGAGCTCCAGAACCGGGATCTGGCCGTGGTACTGGTAAACAACCGCATCCAGGGACTGGACATTCCCTGCGTGGTGTCGGACGAATACGGCGGGGTCCGCCAGGCGCTGGAGCACCTGATCGGCCGGGGTCATCGGAACATCGCCATGCTGGCAGGGCGCTTCTCCCCCTATATACTGGGAGAGCGGTACCGGGCCTTTCTGGAAGTCACCCAGGCCCACGGCCTGCCGGCAGACACCCGGCACATCAAGCTGTGCGATCCCACGGTGGAGAGTGCCGCAGAGGCCTGCCTGGAGCTGCTGTCCCGGCAGGACCGGCCCACGGCCATCTTCGGCGGAAACGACGTGATGGCCGCCGGAGCCATGAAGGCCGCCCTCCGCCTGGGCCTGCGGGTGCCGGAGGACCTGGCGGTGACGGGACTAGACGACAGCTCCGCCTGCGGGATGCTGGAGCCGGAGCTCACCTCCGTCCACATCGACTGCCGCCGGATGGGGGAGTTGAGCGTGGCGCGGCTCCAGGCGCTGCTGGCAGGGGAGACGGACGTCCCCCAGGTCACGGTGGTGCCCACAGAGCTGCGGGTGCGCGGCTCCAGTTGACCCGTACTTTGGAAAAATACAGAATGCCGCGGGTGCGCGGCGGGAATTTTGCCATGCGCAAAAACGAGGAGGAGAGGATATGAAAGCGAGAAAAAGAGCCGGGACAGTGGGAAAAGTCCTGGGCTGCGCCCTGCTGTTGGTGATCGCCCTGTTTCCCATCTATTGGCTGGTGGCCATGGCCATCCGCCCCACATCGGAGATGCAGGGGCATATCTCCCTGATCCCGCAGTCCCTCACCATTGAGCATTTTATCAGCCTGTTTGTCAGCAAGGGCTTCGGCCAGGCCGCCATCAACAGCCTGCAGACCACGCTGAGCTCCCTGGTGCTGTCGCTGATCGTGGGAATCTGCGCCGCCTATATCCTGGCCCGGCGGAGATTCCGCTTCGGGCTGAAGCGGCCAATGACCTATTGGGTGCTGCTGGTCCGCGTGCTGCCTCCGGTGGCCTTCACCATCCCCCTGTACACCATGTTCAGCAAGATCGGCCTGTTGAACACCAAGATCCCGGTGACGCTGGCCTGCGTGCTCATCAACGTGCCGCTGATTATCTGGTTCCTCATCAGCTTTTTCCAGGACCTGCCGGAGGAGGTGGAGGAGAGCGCCAAGGTGGACGGCGCCACAGAGTGGCAGCTCTTCCGCAAGATCGTCCTGCCCCTGGTGGCGCCGGGTATCGCCGCGGTAGCCATGCTGTCCTTCATGTACGCCTGGAATGAGTACACCTACACGGTCATCTTTACCCGCAGCCCCAGCAACTACACCGTGCCCCTGGCGCTGTCGGTGCTGAACACGGAGGACAACCTGACCAACTTTGGCCTGGTGGCCGCAGGCGGCGTGGTGTCTGTCATCCCCATCACCCTGTTTGTGATCTTTGCGCAGAACTACTTGATCTCCGGATTGTCAAGCGGTGCTGTCAAAGAGTAACAAAATACATCGCACTTCCGATCCCTGACACAACATCAAGCGGAAAAGAGTAGGAGGAAACGAAATGAAAAAACTGCTTACCCTGGTCCTGGCGCTGGCCATGACGCTGTCTCTGGCGGCCTGCGGCGGCGGTGGAGAGGACACGGCCGATGAAGGCAGCGAGGGCAGCACTTCCGGCGAGCCCACCAAGATGACCCTGATCCTGCGGGGCGGCGCCTACGGCGAGTCCCTGGAGGCCAGCCTGGCCCCCTTTGAAGCGGAGCACAACGTGGACATCGAAGTGATGCTCATGTCCTTCGACGACCTGCACACCGGCATCGCCCTGGATGCCGTCAACGAAGTTGGCACCTACGACCTGTGCATGGTGGACGGCTCCTGGATGGCCGAGTTCACTGAGAACGGCGTACTGGCCAACCTCAGCGAGATGGGATACAGCTTTGACGACGACATCATTCCCGCCACCACCACCATCTGCAAGGTGGGCGAGGACATCTACCTGGCTCCCTACTACGGCAACGTGACGGTCATGATGTACAACAAGCAGCTGCTGGCGGACGCCGGCTACGCCCCCGAGGATATCGACTCCTTCGCGGATCTGATGGACATCGCCCAGAAGACCAAGGCGGCCGACTCCAACAAGAACGGTTTCCTGATCCGCGGCGGCAGCGCCGACAACATCCTGTCCGACTTCCTGCCCCACCTGGTTGTCCACGGCGGCTGGGTCGTGGATGAGAACAACAACCCCACCGTTGACACTCCCGAGTTCAAGGCCGCCATGCAGGAGTACCTGGACCTGTACGCCCTGGGCAGCACCCTGGACAAGGACGACATCGTGGCTTCCGTGACCTCCGGCGAGACCGCCCTGGCCCAGATCTGGCCCGGCTGGTACACCCCCACTGCTGACGGTCCTGCCAACTATACCACCATCCCCACCAAGCTGACCGACGACTCCGCGCCTGTGGACGCCGTGGCCCTGCAGGGCGTGTGGTGCATCGGCATCCCCGACAACGCCCCCCACAAGGACCTGGCCCTGGAGCTGCTGGAGTACGTCATGAGCCCCGAGGTGCAGCTGGCCTCCATTGAGAACAACGGCGTGCCCTGCCGGTACAGCTGCCTGACCGATTCCACCGTGCTGGAGACCTATCCCCACCTGCAGACCGTCTGCGGCGCTCTGGAGACCGGCGTGTACCGCCCTGTGATCGAGGAGTGGACGGAGTTCACCAACATCCTGGGCACAGAGATGGACAACATCATCCAGGGCACCAAGACCATGGACGAGGCGCTGGCCTACGCCCAGGAGCAGCTGGAGCAGCTGATGGCCTGAGCCCAGCCTCTCTAAAGCAGAAATGACACGGCCGGCCGGGACGCCGTCTGGCGCCCCGGCCGTTGTTCCAAAAGCCCCGGAGCCGGGCCCTGGGGCCACACCTCTCGAGTTTGTGAGGCCAATGTATGAAGAGAAACGAGATTGCAAAACTGAATAGCGCCCAGGCGGCCACAAACCGGTTCGGGATCGGAATGCTCACGCCCACCCTGATAGTCCTGCTGGTCATGACGGCCTATCCCCTGATTTTCACATTTGTATACAGCTTTACCGACTACAACTACCTGAAGGGCACGGAGAACGCCTCTTTTGTGCTGTTCGATAACTACGTCTCCCTCTTTAAAAACGGATATTTTCAGCAGGCGGTGTGGAACACCATCAAGTTCACTATCCTGGCGGTGGTACTGGAGATGGCCCTCGGCCTTCTGATCGCAGTATTTGTCAACTCCCTCAAGCGAGGGCAGAAGATTATGCGGACGCTGCTGCTCCTGCCCTATCTGCTGCCCGCCGTCACGGTGGCCCTCAGCTGGCGGATGATGCTCTCCGCCAACTACGGCATCATCAACCAGTTCCTGAAGGGACTGGGCCTGCCGGTGTTCAACTGGTTCATGGACACAAAAACGGCCTTCGGCACGATCCTGCTGATCGACGTGTGGCAGAACGTCCCCTTTGTGTTTCTGCTGCTGTACGCCTCCCTCCAGTCCGTGTCGGAGAACCAGTATGAGGCCGCCCGCATCGACGGCGCCGGCTTCTTCCAGCAGTTCTGGTACATCACCCTGCCCAACATCAAGGGCAGCCTGGCCCTGTGCGCCCTGCTGCGGACCATCGACACCTTCCGCCTGTTCGAGAAGGTGAACGTCCTCACCGGCGGTGGCCCGGCGGGCACCACCACGACCATCACTCAGTTCTTGTATACATACGGTATCAAGTCTCTGGACTTCGGCTTTGGCAGCGCCGGCGCCATCGTGATGACATTGCTGGTGCTGATCCTGTCCAGCTTCTACATCAAGCGGGCCATGGGTTGAGCGCCTATGGAAAAACTGAAGCTGACATTCGTCAACGTGGGCTATGGGGAGGCCGCCCTGCTGGAATGTCCCGACCCGGCCTTCCCCGGCGGCACCTTTGTCATGGTGATCGACGGCGGCAGCGCCGAAGCAGAAGAGTACCGGGACAGCGCCACCGGCCGTATCCCCTTGGACCAGTATCTCTCCCTGCGGGGCGTGGACCACATCGACCTGATGGCAGCCACCCATGTCCATGAGGACCACCTGTGCGGCCTGCTGCCCGCGGCGGAGAAGCTGCCTCCCGCGGCCCTCTGGCAGACGTTGCCCCCGGAGTTTTGCCGCTCCATGCGGACGCTGGACATTCCGGCGGAGGGCCTGACGCCCTCCCGGAGCAAGTTTCTCCGGGCCCTGAACGACTACCGCCGCCTCTGCCTGGGGCAGAGCTGCCCGCGCCACCGGCCTCTGGCCGGAATGGAGCTCCGGCTGTGCCGGGATCTCTTGGTTCGGGTGCTGGGCCCCTCCCGTGCACAGGCGGAGAAGCTGGCGTCCTCGTGCCGGGCACTGTATGAGGAGGCGGACCCGTCCGCTTTCTGGCAGCGCCTGGACCAGCTGGACGCGGCCATGAACAATTACAGCCTGATCCTCCTGCTGGAGTACCGGGGGACCCGGATCCTACTCCCCGGCGACACCAACCACATGGGCTATGGAGGGCTGGCCCCCGCCTCCCTGCAGGCCGACCTCTTCAAGGTGGGCCACCACGGCCAGCGGGACGGTATTTCTGCAGAACAGATCCAGGCCATCGCTCCCCGGGCGGTGGTGTGCTGCGCATCCAGCGACCGCCGCTACAACAGCGCCGATCCGGCCATCCTGCAGATGATGGCGGACAGCGGCGCACGGCTGTACTTTTCCGACTGCCCGCCCGGTCCGGACGGCGCAGTCCCGCCCCCCCATCAGGCCCTGACGTTCACAGTAGGCGCCGGCGGCGCAATGGAGGGCACATACCTGTCCATCCCGGATTGAGTCCCCGGTCAAATACGACATATCCGTCCGCTCCGGCACTCCACATTCTGCCGAGAGCGGGACGAAAAAAGGAGGAGAACCCCGCCTGGCTCGCGGTGCGGCAGTGTGGAGACCTGCCACAGAGGCGGACCGGCCCCGGCCGGCCGTGAGGGAACAGCTGCGGAGGCGCTGTTTCCAGAGCCTGATATCATGGCAGAAGTTATTCTGAAAAACATCAAAAAGGTCTATCCCCACCAGGAACCCGCCAAGAAGAAAAAGGGCTCTGAGGAGAAGAAGACGAACCTCCAGATTACGGATGAGGGCGTGCTGGCAGTGCAGGAGTTCAGCCTGAACATTGCGGACAAGGAGTTCATCGTGCTGGTAGGTCCCTCCGGCTGCGGCAAGTCCACTACCCTGCGGATGGTCGCCGGCCTGGAGGAGATCAGCGGCGGCGAACTGTATATCGACGGCAAGCTGATGAACGATGTGGCACCCAAGGACCGGGATATCGCCATGGTGTTCCAGAACTACGCTCTGTACCCCCACATGACTGTGCGGGAGAACATGGCCTTCCCCCTGAAGCTGAAGAAGTACCCCAAGGAGGAGATCCGCAAGCGGGTGGATCAGGCGGCGGAGGTTCTGGGCATCACGGAGTATCTGGACCGCAAGCCCAAGGCCCTCTCCGGCGGCCAGCGCCAGCGGGTAGCCATTGGCCGGGCCATCGTGCGGGAGCCCAAGGTCCTGCTGATGGACGAGCCGCTCTCCAACCTGGACGCCAAGCTGCGCAACCAGATGCGGGCGGAGATCATCAAGCTGCGCCAGCGGATCGACACCACGTTCATCTACGTGACCCACGACCAGACAGAGGCCATGACACTGGGCGACCGGATCGTCATCATGAAGGACGGCGTCATCCAGCAGATCGGCACGCCCCAGGAGGTGTTCGACCATCCCACGAACCTGTTCGTGGCGGGCTTTATCGGCACGCCCCAGATGAACTTCTTTGATGCGGAGCTGGTGAAGGAAGACGGCCGCTATGCGGTGGTTCTGGAGAACGCCCGGGTGGAACTCTCCGAAGCCAAGCAGGCGAACCTGGCCCGGAAGCAGGTCCAGCCCGGCCCCATCACGCTGGGCGTCCGGCCGGAGCACATCTCCCTGGCCGGGGATGCGTCCCAGGCGGTGCGGGGCACTGTGGACGTGGCGGAGATGATGGGCTCTGCGGTCCATCTCCACGTGGACGCCTGCGGGCGGGACACCATCGTCATCCTCCAGACCATGGATCTCCAGGGGGCGGGGCATCCGATTCCCGCCACCGGCAGCGCCCTGCCGTTCACCTTCGGCGGGAACGTGGCCCATGTCTTCGACCGGGAGACCGGCCGGAATTTGGAGGTCTGATCCGCCGCCCTGCCGTGCCGGATGCACCACGGGCAAACTCTGCTGTAAAAGGAGACGCGCTTTTCAGCGCGTCTCCTTTTTTAGTTTCAATCAGGGCGCGGCCAGCAGCACGGCAGTGGCTGCGGGACCGTGGAAGCACAGAAGGGGACCGGCCGTTTGGAGCCGTTCTCTGGCCGCCGAACGTCAAAAAACGGCGGCCTCTGGATATCGTTCTTTTTGGGCGGGAACGGTTCGGTCAAAATCCACATTTTCAGCACCGCCCTTCCAGTCGGCACGGGCGGCGGGCAGGTGTTTTCCCGGAAAGCGGATGCCTAGCGCAATGCAAATTCATTCACCCGCGTATTTTAGAGCATCGGAGGGCGGAGTCATCCCTCCGGACAGCGAAACCCGTCAAAAGGGACATCCCAAAAAGATGCCCCTTTTGATGGCAGGGCCGGTTGGAGTCGATATTGCCTCGTGAGTAAGATAAAATCGCCGCAAAGCGGCGGACCCAAACCGAAGCCCAGTGAAGTTGGTTCAGTTTGAAATCGAGAAGCAGCAGAACGAGCGCACGATAAGCTCTGCAATGAAATGAAAAAGCTCACCGCAAGCGATATGACGCTTGCGGCGAGCTGGTGCGGGTAACAGGACTTGAACCTGCACGGTTGCCCAATGGAACCTAAATCCATCGTGTCTGCCAATTCCACCATACCCGCAGAGATGATGCCGGGATAGTTGCAGTATATCACATCTCTTCCTCTTGAACAATAGGAAAATCTACGATACAATGAAATGCAGTCTGTTCAAAACCATTGAAAAGAGGAAGCGTACCATGATGACCCCACGCGTTGCTGCCATTCATGACATGTCCGGCTTCGGCCGGTGTTCTCTCACTGTGGCCATTCCTATTCTCTCCGCCATGGGGGTCCAGTGCTGCCCCCTGCCCACGGCATTTCTCTCCACCCATACCGGCGGGTTCGAGGGGTTCACCTTTCTGGACATGACCGACGAAATGTCCAAGGTGGCGGACCACTGGGCCAGCTTGGGCCTGACATTCCAGGCTGTATACAGCGGCTTCCTGGGCAGTGAGCGGCAGATCGGCGTGGTGGAGAACTTTATCTGCCGGTTCCGGGGACCGGACACCGTGGTGGTGGTGGACCCGGTGATGGGGGACTACGGCCGGGTCTACCAGACCTACACCGCCGCCATGTGCAGCGGCATGGCCCGGCTGGCGGAGCTGGCGGACGTCATCACCCCCAACCTGACGGAGGCAGCTCTGCTGCTGGGCCAGCCCTATGAGACGCTGCCCGCCGGCGAGGCGGGCCTCCGGGAGATCACGGAGCGGCTGAGCCTGGGAGGGCGGCGGTCTGTGGTGCTGACGGGCGCCTCTCTGGCCCCCGGCCGGACCGGCGCCGTCTGCTTCGACGCCCGCACCGGGAAGACGGAGGCCGTTCAGACCGCCTATGTGGCCCATGAGTTCCACGGCACCGGGGACGTGTTCTCCAGCGTCCTCACCGGGGCCCTGGTGCGGGGGGAGTCCCTCTCCTCCGCCGCCGGAGAGGCGGCGGCGTTCGTCCGTGCCTGCGCGGAGCGGACCGCGGCGGAAGACCTGCCTATGCGGGAGGGCGTAGATTTTGAACCCCTGCTGGGTCTGCTGATTCCCGGAAAGGAGACCGTATGACCGAATTCCCCTCTCTGCGGCGGCTGAACGTATCCTATACGCTGGTCCACGTGGTCTACTGGGCCATGTTTGCCATCTTCGCAGGCTACCAGACCTCTCTGCTGCTGGGGCGGGGCTTTACCAGCGGGGAGGCGGGGATCTTTGCCTCCATTCGCTGCTTTGCCGGCATTTTGGCTCAGCCGTTGCTGGGAGGCTGGGCGGACCGCCACCCGGAGGTGCCGATCAAACGCCTGCTGAACGCCTGTCTGGTGCTGGCCCTGGGGGTGAATGTGGTATTCTACACCACCCGCCCCGGCTTCTGGGGCACCGCCCTGATCTTCCTGACCCTGGGCATTCTGGAGCTGAACGCCTATCCTCTGCTGGACTCCATGGCGGTACAGTTCATCGCCGCCGGGGTGGACATGTCGTACAGCCTCAGCCGTGGGCTGGGGTCTCTGTCCTATGCCCTGGCCTGCGTTGCGTGCGGCCAGCAGGCGGTGCGCTTCGGAACAGAAAGCCTGCTGCTGACCCACATGGCGCTGCTGGTGCTGATGATCGCGGTGGTGGCCCTGTACCCTGCCTTTCCCAAAGATGCCTTGCAGGCCCAGGGCGGGGGAGAGCGGCCCCACTCCATATTGTACATTCTGAAAAGCAGCCGCCCCTTCACCCTGACGCTGGTGAGCCTGTTCTTCACCCTGGCGGCCATTATGCCCATCGTCAGCTTCATGGTGAACCTCGTCTCAGACCGGGGCGGCGACGAGGGGCACCTGGGTCTGGCACTGTTTCTGATGGGGGCGTCGGAGCTGCCCGCGGCGCTGCTGTTCACGCCGCTGTTCCGCCGCTTCGGCGCGGCGGGGACCCTGCGGATGTCCATCTGCTTCATGGCGGTGAAGCCCCTGCTGTTCCTGCTGGCCCCCGGCCTCTCCGGACTCCTGCTGGTGCAGCCCGTCCAGCTGCTGGGGTACGGGCTGTTCACCCCCGCCTCGGTCTACTACGCCAACGCAAACGTCTCCCCGGTGGACCAGGTGAAGGGCCAGTCCATTATGATGATCGCCTCCAACGGCCTGGGGGCCATGTTCGGCAACTTCCTGGCGGGGTACGCCATCGACTGGGGCGGCGCCGACGCCATGCTGGGGATGTGCCTGGTCTTCGGCGTCATCGGCGTGCTGTTCATGCTGGCGGCAGGGCGGAGCAAGACATAAAAAGAGCGGCACGGCGGTTGCCGTGCCGTTTTCTATATGGCGAGAAACTCTGGAAAGCCCTTGATTTTCCATTCTCCATCGGTTAAACTGAATGCGGAAGCATAAATTGCGGCAGGGCATAGCGGGCGGCCACCCGCTATGTCCCTGTGATGAGTGTCATGACCACTCAACACAACAGTCATCTGACTGCACCGTATTTCCCATTATACCGGCGGGGTGCGCTTTTTTCAAGTGCGAACCCGGGGAGTGGGCGTTGTGTTGCGCTTTGATCCAGAAGATCAGGCGGTGTTGAGTCCTGCGCTCAACACCGCCTTTGTGTTTCCGGCAGACACCGGGGACGGGTATCCGTCCCCGGGAACGTCTGTTGGACCGGATCTTTCCGGATTTTTTACTTGACCTTCCCCTGGGGGGAAGGTGTATCCTGGCACTGTCATCTCGCCGGAGCGTCCGGCACAAACGCCCTGTGGGGCGGGAAAGGAACTGTTATGAACGTACTTCACACTCGCTGGAGAGCCCTGGTTCTGGCCCTCCTCCTGGCCGTGAGCCTGGCGGTCCCCGCCGCGGCGGCGGAAACCGAGACCGCCGCGGAGGACCTGCAAACCCTGGCGGACACCGCCGCCTCTTACGCCGCCCAGTACGGCGGCGCGCAAAGCCTGCAATACGCGCTGTGGCAGGATGGGGAGATCGTTCTCACCGGCCAGACCGGCACCTTCTCCCGGTCCGAAAACCGCCTGATGACCGGGGACGAGCTGTACGGCATCGGATCCGTCAGCAAGATCTACACCACCGTGGCGGTGATGCAGCTGGCGGAGGACGGCAAGGTGTCTCTGGACGCCCCGGTGACCCGGTATCTGCCGGACTTCAAAATGGCGGACGAGCGTTACAAGGACATCACCGTTCGGATGCTGCTGAACCACTCCTCCGGCATCCTGGGCACCGGCCTCTCTGACGCCATGCTGTTCGGCGAGGCCAGCACACGCGCCCATGACACCCTGCTGGAGAAGCTCTCCACCCAGCGGCTGGCGGCGGACCCCGGCGCCTTCAGCGTCTACTGCAACGACGGCTTCTCCCTGGCGGAGCTGGTGGTGGAGGCCATCACTGACATGGACTTCATGGACTATGTGGACGAACATATCCTGGCCCCTCTGGACCTGGACCGCACCTTTGCTCCCGGCGGGGACTTTGACGCCAACGATTTGGCCCCCATCTACCGGGGCACCGACCCCCGCGCCCTGCCCCAGGATGCCCTGAACGCCATCGGTGCCGGAGGCATCTATGCCACGGCTTCCGATCTGGCGTCCTTCGGCGGCGCCCTGACCGGCACGGAGCTGCTGCGCCAGTCCTCTCTGGACGCCATGGCCTATCCGGAGTACAGCCGGGGCCTGTGGCCCGAAAGCGGAGAGCCGGACTCCCTGGCCTACGGCCTGGGCTGGGACAACATGGAGTGGTATCCCTTCTGCCAAAGCGACATCCAGGCCCTGGTGAAAGGCGGCGACACCCTGTACTACCACGCCGGCCTGGTGGTCCTGCCGGAGTATGACATGGCCGCGGCTGTGGTCAGCTCCGGCGGCGTGTCCACCTATGACCAGCTGGCCGCCAATCAGATCCTCATCGCCGCTCTGGCGGAGGAGGGCGTCACCGTGGACCAGACTGTAAAGGCCCTGCCCGCGGCGGAGTCCGCCGCCATGCCCGCGGAACAGCTGGAAAACGCCGGGTACTACGGCTCCACCTCCGCCCAGTATCAGGTGGATATCCAGGCCGACGGCACTTTGACCATGTCCTACCTGAACTATCCCACCTCGATCCCCGCCCAGACCTTCACCTATTGCAGCGACGGCTCCTTCCGGGATTCCACCGAGTTGTCCTACATCTCCTTTGTGAAAGAGCGCAACGGCCAGACCTATCTGTACCAGCAGGCCGTCTCCCCTCTGCCGGGCCTGGGGGCGCTGCCCATCGCCAACTACGCCGCCGTGAAGCTGCCGGAGAACGATCTCTCTCCTGAGGTAGCCGCCGCCTGGGACAGCATCGCCACCTTGGGTATCCTGCCCATGAACGAGCCATACAACTCCCAGACCTTCCTGGCGCTGGCGGACGCCGCCGCGGTCGCGGAGGTGCCGGAAACGATCCCCGGCTATATCGGCGCCGCCCGGATCGTGGACGAGACCACCGCCCGCTCTGAGATCCAGGTGCCCGGCGTGGGCAGCCGGGACGGCGTGGACTACCAGCTGGAGGAGCGGGACGGCGTCCTCTGGATCAATGCCAAGGGCAGCCTCTACATGGATGCGGCCGCAGCGCCCACGCTGTTCACTGGCTCCGGCGCCTCCTACACCACCATTCAGGAGGATGGCTATGCCCGCTGGTACCAGGTCGGCGATGCCGCCGGCAAGACCATGACCGTGCAGGTGCCGGAGAATTCCGGCTTCTGGGTGTATGACGGAAATGGCCAAGTGACTGCCTCCTCCGTCCTGTGGGGCGACACCACCGTCACCTTGCCGGAGGATGGAACGATTGTCTTTGCCGGTGATCCCGGCGCCCGCTTCCACCTGCGCTTCCAGGGATAACGTCTCCAGGACATGAAAAACGCGCCGCTTCTGCGGCGCGTTTTTTCAGTTCAGCGGTCCGAATGAGACCAGGCCCGAGGCTGGTTGTAGGGGCGGTACGTGGATGTGAGCACATTTTCAAAGATCGGCGCGTCGGGCACCTCCACCCGTCTGAGGATCTGCTCGCCCGCAGCCTGCCCCAGGTCCTCCACCGGCTGGATGATGGAGTCCATCTGATTGGCGTACAGGGCGTACACATCGGAGTCATAGTCCACAAAGCTCACCAGGTCGATGTCCTGGGCCAGCTGGATGCCCTTCTGGTGGAGATAGATGATGGTCTCCGAGGCCATCAGCCCCTGACAGACGATGATGGCGTCGCACTTGCGCTCCAGCAGCTGGTCCAGACAGGCGCAGGCGCTGTTCTCCAGGGAGTCGCCATATTGGATTAAATGCTCATCCTCCGGCAGGCCACAGTCCGCCACAGCCTGCCGATAGGCAGAGATCCGCTCCTGCGTGCTGGAGAGGCGGGGGAGGCCGCCGATGATGCCGATCCGCTGGTCGCCCTTTCCCGCCAGCCGGCATACACTGCGGTAGATGGGCTGGAAGTTGGACACGCAGACGGAGGAGTACTTCTTCGTCTCAAAGATCCGGTCCACCAGCACCACTGGAAATCCCGCGGGGATCAGGGCGTCGAACCGCTGGAAATCGTCCATGGTGCTGGCCACCAGCAGCCCGTCCACCAGTCCCGCCGTCAGCAGGCGGATGTTGGTCTCCTCCCGGTCCATATTCTCCCGGGTATTGGCGATGATGAGCTGGTAGCCGTTGGCGGAGAGATATTTTTCCACAGACTCAATCATGGTTGCGAAGAATTTATTGGCGATATCGGGCACAATAAAGCCGATGATCTTTTTCTTTCCCGTGCGGAAACTGCGGGCGGAAGCGTCCGGTGTGTATCCCAGCTCCTCGATGGCCCGGTAGACCTTCTCCTTCGTCTCGTTGGACACATACCGGGTATTGTTGATGGTGTGGGACACGGTGGCGGTGGACACTCCCGCCAGCTTCGCCACATCGCTGATGGTCACCTTCATGGGACAGCCTCCTTGCGCAATGGTTTATTGGTTTACGCAAATAATTAGCCACTTCAGTATAGGACAGCTTTCCCTCCGCGTCAAGCCCCTTTTCCCCCTGTTTCGTGTAAAAATTGTGAAATATGCCCTTTTTCTTATGGATTATCCACAACCTGCCGCAGAAAATGTTATCTGAATTGACAGTTGCAAAAAGGTCGACCGTATGATAATATACTTGTGCGATTATTAGAAAACGTTTACGCAAACGTTTCGACGGCGCGCCGCCGGTGCGTCTGATTTTGTGAAAGGAGTCTTTCCGATATGAAAACCAAGATTGGCATCAATGGCTTCGGCCGCATTGGCCGCCTCGTCTTCCGCGCCGCCCTGACCCATGACGATGTAGAGGTCGTCGGCCTGAACGATCCCTTCATGAACCCCGAGTATATGGCCTACATGCTGAAGTATGACAGCGTGCACGGCAAGTTCCCCGGCGAGGTCTCCGCCGAGGACGGCGCCCTGGTGGTCAACGGCAAGAAGTATCCTGTCTTTACCGCTATGGAGGTCAAGGATATTCCCTGGGCTTCCGTGGGTGCGGAGTATATTTGCGAGTGCACCGGCAAGCACCTGACCAAGGAGCTGTGCCAGGGTCACATTGACGCTGGCGCCAAGCACGTGGTCATGGGCGCCCCTTCCAAGGACGATACGCCCATGTTCGTCATGGGCGTCAACAACAGCAAGTACACCTCTGATATGACGTTCGTATCCAACGCCTCCTGCACCACCAACTGCCTGGCCCCCATCGCCAAGGTGCTGAATGACAAGTTCGGCATCGTGGAGGGCCTGATGACCACCGTCCACTCCGTCACCCCCACCCAGAAGCTGCTGGACGGCGCCTCCCTGAAGGACTGGCGCGGCGGCCGTGCCGCCACCGGCAACATCATCCCCTCCTCCACCGGCGCCGCCAAGGCCGTGGGCAAGGTCATCCCCGAGCTGAACGGCAAGCTGACCGGCATGTCCATGCGCGTCCCCACTCTGGACGTCTCCGTGGTGGACCTGACCGCCAAGCTGGCGAAGCCCGCCTCCTATGAGGAGATCTGCAAGGCCATGAAGGAGGCCTCTGAGGGTGAGCTGAAGGGCGTGCTGGGCTACACCGACGAGCCCGTTGTGTCCTCCGACTTCCTGGGCGATTCCCGCACCTCTATCTTCGATGCGGATGCCGGCATCGCTCTGACCGACACCTTCGTGAAGGTCGTCTCCTGGTACGACAATGAGTGCGGCTACTCCAACAAGATGGTGGAGCTGATTCGCTATATGTCCTCTGTGGACCACAAGTAAGATCAACGCAGAAGCTCCCGGGCCATTTGGCCCGGGAGCTTTTTTCACATTCCGCAGAGGAAAGGGCCCGCAGCACGCGGCAGGGGAGGGGCCGCCCGGTGTTCTGCCGCTTTCCCAGCCCTTCAGGGCAGAAAAATTCATGCGGTGTGAACGCACATAAGAATGGGGCGCTCCGCCAGATCCCGGCAGCTTTATGCATCCAGGGTCTCCCGGCCCACGGGCCGGACCGGGTCACCGTACCGCCGGAGACGGCACACAGTCTGTTTCGGTGCTTCTGCGCAGCAAAAAAGCGCCCTCCGGCGCCCCAACAGGCTTTCAGCTTCCGCATCCCTGCTTTTTGCCGGATGCCCTCTATACAGCACAACCCCCCGCTCGCTCCAACGACGAACGGGGGGCCTACTTCTGGATCGGAGTTTCCAATATGCATTACCTCTTGCTTTCTTGAGATACCGTCCGGATGCTGGGGAAACAGGGGAACTCAGGGGTTTGCCAATCCATAAAACATCGGTACACGCAGACGTCTGCTCTGGTTGCTACCAAAACTCGATTCTCGTGTGGCTCATCATCGTGAGGTGTGTTTCGTCTTTGGGTTCTTCCGGAGTTTCGCGTTTTGAGGAATTCCTCGATTCCGAACGGTGCAGGGATGATTGGGAATCTCTGAGCTAACTAGCCCATGGGACTCACTCCTTTCCTGTGTCTATAATGTACAATAGATTTCTTTTACTGTCAAGTGCTTTTGTGTATTTTTACACTTTCCATAAATCGAAATCAATTACCGTGAGCAAAATGCACAAAGGTGCGGGCAAAGCCGCTCAACTCCGCAGCTGGCACAAAAACGCCCCGGGGGAGAGAGCTGCATCCCGAAGGAACGCCAGGCGCAGCGCCTCCAGGTTCTCTTCACTGTGCTCCACTTCACAGCAAAGGCGGCGGACAGCCTCCCAAAGGCCACATACTGCCGTCAGGCGCTGTGCCGTCAGGACCATCAGCACGCAGAACTGCGCCTGCCCCAGCAGGTCGCCGTCGTTGACCGCCTTCAGGAGATACCGGAATGCAAAGTATGTGCCCAGCCGCTCCAGCAGCGTCTCCGGCACGGCGACGGGCGGCGCCTCCTCCGCCCTGCGCAGGAGCTCCCGCCAGTCCCCGTCCAGGGCCTCCAGCTTGGACAGCACCCGCAGGGCGTGTGGAAACAGGCCAGGCCCGGGCGGTACCGCCGTCTCCTGCTTCTTCCAGTCCGCTGCCAGAACCGCAAGGTCCTCTGTCCGGTCCTCATCCAGCAGAATTTGCGCCTCCGCGGCCAGGAGCAAAAATGCCTCCAGCCGCTCCTGCAGGGGACGAGGCCGATCTGCCAGCTCCCGAAGCATCCGCTCCCGCAGGGGCAGGAGGCCGCAGAGCCACGGGTCTCCCGGTTCCTCCGGCTCCGCCGTCTCCCGTTCCAGGAAGGACAGCGGGGCGGTGGAGCCAAGCAGCAGGTCACAGGCTGCCGGGCAGGAGGCACAGAGGCTGACCTCCCGAAAGGGGCCGTACTCCTCAATGAACCGGGGGTGGGTCCGGCAGGTCAGGGACGTGGCCTCGGCTCCCAATATCCGGTGGATCTCGCACAGATTCTCCCGGTTCAGAAAGGGGCACCGGCCGCCCCGGAGGGGGAAGCAGAAATCCCCCTCCTCGTCCGTCTGGAGCGCCTCCCGCAGCCGCTCCCCCAGGGAGCCGGGGGTCTCCTGATAGCGTCGGGCGGTCTCCTCGTCCACCACCACCTCCCACTTTTCGCAGCAGGTGTGGGGGCAGGCCCCCGCCAGACAGTGAAACGCCTCATAATAATCCGGCACTCGGGTCAGCATGGCGCTCTCCTCCTCAGTCAGTCTGCTCCATCTGCTGAAGCAGGTGGAAATGGTTTTTTTGAAACGTCAGCACACCCTCGTCCCGGAGCTTTCCAAGCGCGGTAGACATGGCGCTGCGGTCCACCGCCAGATAGTCTGCCAGCTGTTGGCGGTCCAGCGGGATATCAAACTCCGGCCCTCCGGCCTGCATGGCCTGGGCGGACAGATAACTGAGCAGCTTGTCCCGGGTGGTGCGGCGGGCCATGTGGCCGATCTTCCGGGTGAGGGTCAGATTCCGCCCCGCCAGAATGGTCAGCAGGTTCCGGGTGAATTCCGCGGCGCCCGGCCGGGCACAGGACAGCGCCTGTACGCTGTTGAGAAACAGCACCTCCGCATCCGCTGCCGCCAGCACGGCCACCTCCAGCGGCTCACCGCCCAGACAGGCATAGGCCTCCGCAAACACCTCTCCGGACCGGGCGAGGCCCACAATGGTGCGGCTCCCCCAGAAATCCTCCTTGACGATATGCAGCGTCCCGGAGAGGACCAGCCCCAGCCGGTCCGCCCGCTCTCCCCGCCGCAGGACCACTTCACCCCGGCCACAGCGGCGCTTCCGTGCGCCCAGGCCCTCCAGCAGCGCAGGCAGCGCCTCCTGCGGAATCCCGCGGAACAACGGCGTCCGGAGAAGAAGCGCGGTGGAAACTTCCATGCCATTTCCTCCATTCCGTTGTAAAAACAACATACTTTTTTGTCCCATTGTACGATACTAGGTCTCAGAAAGCAAGCAAAACGTTTGAAACCCCAAAAAGGAGACACACTATGGTAAGAAGGATCATCGAGATCGATCAGGAGAAATGCAACGGCTGCGGCGCCTGTGCCGCAGCCTGTCACGAGGGTGCCATCGGCATGGTGGACGGCAAGGCGGTCCTGCTGCGGGACGACTACTGCGACGGTCTGGGAGACTGCCTGCCCACCTGCCCCACCGGAGCCATCACGTTTGTGGAGCGGGAGGCCGCAGCCTATGATGAAGCAGCTGTCCTGGCAAAGAAGGCGGAGGCCCTGAAAGGCACCGCGCCGCGGCAGACGCCGCCCTCCGGCGGCTGTCCCGGCAGTATGGCCCAGGCCCTCCGTCCGGCGGTGGCTCAGGCCGTTTCCGCGCCGCAGGACGGCGCGGTGTCCCACCTGGCCCAGTGGCCGGTGCAGATCAAGCTGGTGCCTGTGGAGGCCCCCTGGTTCAACGGTGCCCGGCTGCTGATCGCGGCGGACTGCACGGCTTATGCCCGGGCGGACTTCCACCAGCGGTTCATGCGGGGCCGCATCACGCTGATCGGCTGCCCCAAGCTGGATGAGGGAGACTATGCCGAAAAGCTGACGGAGATCCTTCGCCGCAACGATATCCGGGAGCTGACCATCGTGCGGATGGATGTCCCCTGCTGCGGCGGTATGCAGCGGGCAGCGGAGACGGCCCTGCGGCAGAGCGGCAAGTTCATTCCCTGGCAGGTGGTGACACTGGGCCGGGATGGAAATATTCTGGAATAATAGGAGTGACCAATATGAACGCAACAGTAAATGAGAACTGCATCGGCTGCGGCCTGTGCGCCGGCACCTGCCCGGAGGTATTCCACATGGGCGACGACGGGCTGGCCCACGGCAGCG
Organism: Oscillibacter sp. KLE 1745; assembly: GCF_000469445.2. Taxonomy (NCBI): domain Bacteria; kingdom Bacillati; phylum Bacillota; class Clostridia; order Eubacteriales; family Oscillospiraceae; genus Oscillibacter; species Oscillibacter sp. KLE 1745. The sequence goes on from NZ_KI271741.1 coordinate 32,487, forward strand.
GCATCCCGGAGGGCCAGCTGGAGGCGGCCCAGGAGGCCCGGGACGGCTGCCCGGTCAGCGCCATCAGCATCGAAGCATGAAAGCAGGCCCTGTCCACATGGACAGGGCCTGCTTTCATGCCGGTCTTGCGGTGCAGGTCCCAGTATACCGTTAAAACAGCCCGGTCTGGGAATGCGCCCGCGGTGAAGTCGCACAGCCTGTAATTCCCGGCCGGGTCTTCCAGCTGAATTTCCCCTTCTTGTGAAAAGGCGAATCGAAAACCGACGGTTTTCTGAAACCGGCCTCCGGGAGCTGTGCGTTTCCCTTGCAGCCCCAATCCCTGTGCCCCGTTGTGATAGGACGGCACCAAGCGGAAGCCCGAATTGCCGCACCAGCGAATGGGCTGCCCCTGCTGGCCGCAGAAGGAAAGGGGGGGCGCACCGGAAGGCAAGTTCCCCACCCCCGCGGGGACTGGGTCGCCGCGCCCAGGCAGAAGCAGGCCGGGCCTCTTGAGGCCCGGCCTGCTTTAACGGATTTCCCGCCTTTGGACTGTGCGCACTGCCCGGGGCAGCTCACAGGTTGGTGTCCAGCACGCCGCTAAACGCCTGGGGCGGCATCACGCCCACCTTCCGGTCAAATTCCTGGCCGTTCTTCAGGAACACCACCGTGGGGATGCTCATGACTCCGAACCGCCGGGCCAGATCCGGCTCCTCATCCACGTTCACCTTGCCCACCAGGACCTTACCCTCGTACTGGTCTGCCAGGGACTCGATCACCGGAGAGAGCATCTTGCAGGGGCCGCACCAGTCGGCCCAGAAGTCCACCATCGCCAAGGGGGCCGCCGCCACGGCGGCGTCAAATTCCGCAGTCTTGAAATGCTTGATTCCCATACGTCATGTCTCCTTTATACACTCAAATTTGATGTTGTACGTTCAGCTCTGTTTTTCCCGGCGCTCCTGAGCCGCCGCCCAGGCCGCCGCACTCTGCCCGGCGATCAGCCCATCTCCCGCGGCCTTGGAGACTTGAAGGGGACCGCCGGTGCAGTCTCCCGCGGCAAACAGGCCGGGGAGGTTGGTGGCCATACGCCGGTCCACCGTCACATAGCCCTGTTCCACCGCCAGCCCCGGGAACAGCTCCGTGGGGGCCATGGTGGGCCGCAGGATGAACACGCCCTCCGCCGGAATGGTCCGGCCGTCGCAGGTGACGGACTCCACCCGGCCGTCGCCCCGGATCTCGCACTGCTTGGGGCGGTCGAAATAGGTCACGGAGCAGCCGATTTTCTGGAGAAACTCCGCCTCCTGCCGGGCGGTGTCGGTGTATCCCACCACCGCCACCGGCTTGCCCCGGTAGAGCATCCCGTCGCAGGTGGCGCAGTAGCTGACGCCCCGGCCCAGAAGCTCCGCCTCGCCGGCAAACTTCTTCCCGCGGGCCACGCCCGCCGCCAGCACCACAGCCCTGGCGTTGTACATATCCGGCCCCACGCTGACATACCAGGCGTCCGGCATCTGCACGGCGTTCAGCACCTTGCCCGCCAGAAACTCCACCCCCGCCTGCTCCGCGTGGCGGCGCATGGCGGCCAGCATCTCCGCGCCGGACAGGCCGGGCAGGCCCAGGTAGTTGTCCACCTTCTCCGCCCGCCAGAGAGGATTTTCCTCCAGGGGATTAGAGACCACCAGGGCGCTGCGCCCCCGTGCCCGGACGTTGATGGACGCGGACAGCCCCGCGGGGCCGCCGCCGATCACCAGCACATCATAGGACATAGGAGTCCGCCTCCTCTCCCAGCAGGTCGGCCACCAGGGAGGCCACCTCCCGGGACGCCACCTGATAGTATACCTCATTTCCGGACCGTTCCGCCGTCACCACATTGGCCGCCCGCAGCTTCTGCAGATGCTGGGAGATGCAGGACTGGGACATGCCGGTGGACGCCTCCATGCAGCCCACATTGTGGCACCCGGAAATCAGCAGGCCGTGGACGATCTGCAGCCGGATGGGGTTGGACAGGGCCTTCAGCAGCGATGCCCGCTCCTCATAGTCGATCTGCTCTTCCACGATTCCACCGCCTCTCTCTTGGATTCTGGTATTAGATTATCAGAATATTCTCATTTTAGAAGTGGTTTATGCAACACTTTTGGAATTTTTTGCAGGGCCGGCCTCCCGGCTCGTCCGGGCAAGAGACCGTTGCTTTTGCACCGGAAGTCTGCTACACTGAATACGGTATATACGCAAGCTGAGAGCCGGCAGAGCGTACGCTCCACCGGCTCCCTATTCAAAAAAGCGGCGGCGCCCCGCCCAGGGGCGGACGCTGCGCGGAAGTGCAGACTGGGGGGCGGCCTGCCGCTCGGGGTATCCTATGCACCGGGTTCTTCCCGCGCCACAGGGCCCGGCAGCCCGATTCCGTCCGGTCTGCCGCCGGAATGAAAGAAAAGAGGGGCTTTCCATGATAAAAATCGCACCGTCCATCCTCTCCGCGGATTTTGCCAATTTGGAGCGGGATATCCAGCGCATCTCCACCGCCGATTACGTCCATGTGGATGTGATGGACGGCATGTTCGTCCCCAACATTACCATCGGTATCCCGGTGGTGAAATCCATCCGCCCCACCACGGCGCTGCCCCTGGATGTTCACCTGATGATCGTGGAGCCGGGCCGGTATGTGGAGCAGTTCTGCGACGCCGGCGCCGACCTGGTGACGGTCCATGTGGAGTCCGACACGGAGGAAAAGCTCCACGACGCCATTGCCAGGATCCACGCCAAGGGCAAGCGGGCCGGTGTGGTGCTGAAGCCGAAAACGCCTGCGGAGACGGTCCTGCCCTTCCTGAATGAGGTGGAACTGGTGCTGGTGATGACGGTGGAGCCGGGCTTCGGCGGCCAGAAATTCATGGCGGATATGATGCCCAAGGTCTCCGCCATCCGCCGCTGGATCGATGAGAAGAACCCCGGCTGCGAGCTGGAGGTGGACGGCGGCGTGGATCCCGTCACCTGCAAGACCTGCATCGCCGCCGGCGCCAATGTGCTGGTGGCCGGCAGCGCCGTCTACAAGGCTGACGATATCCCCGCCCGCATCGCGGAGCTGCGGGGCTGAGGGCGCGCCATGCGGAATCTGCACGATCTGCCCAGGGTCCGGCTGGGCGTGTTTCCCACCCCGTTTTACCGGCTGGACCGGCTGAGCGAGCAGTACGGCCGGGGCATTTGGATCAAGCGGGATGACCTGTGCGGCGTGGCCCTGGGCGGCAGCAAGGTCCGCAAGCTGGAATTCGTTCTGGCGGAGGCCCTGGACCAGGGGTGCGACACGGTATTCACCACCGGCGGCGCCCAGTCCAACCACGCGGCCCTCACCGCCGCCTGCGCCGCGCGGCTCGGGATGAAGTGCATCCTGCTGCTGAAGCGCCGGGGCGTCACGGAGCACCGGGGCAATCTGGTGCTGGACGAGCTCTTCGGCGCCGAGGTGCGTCTGCTGGACATGGATTCCTATGACGAGATCTATGCAGAGATGCACCGGATCGGCGGCACGCTGGAGCAGGCGGGGCACAAGTGCTGCTATATTCCCGTGGGCGCCTCCACGGCCCTCGGCGCCGTGGGCTACGTGAGCGGCGCCCGGGAGATCGCCGTCCAGGCCATGGCTGCGGGCGTGCGGCTGGGACACATCGTCTCCGCCACTGGCTCCGGCGGCACGGCCGCCGGGCTGCTGCTGGGAGCCGGGCTGTTTCTGCCCGGTGTGAAGGTCACCGGCATCGCCGTGGACAGCAGTCCCTTCGACAAGATCGTCCCCCGCCTGGCAGGGGAGGCCGCAGCACTGCTGGAGTGCCCCTTCCAGCCGGAAGAGAATGCATTTCAGATGGTGGAGCACATGGGCCCCGGCTATGCCCTGCCGAATCCGGAGGATACCCCCTATATCGAGGAGCTGGCCCGGACGGAGGGCATCCTGCTGGATCCGGTCTACACCGGGAAGGCCTTTGCCGGCATGATGCAGCTGCTGCGCCAGGGAGCTTTTGACGGGCAGGACGACCTGCTGTTTGTCCACACCGGCGGCACGGCGGCCCTGTTCGCCATCGATCTGCCCCGGTGATCGCCTCTTTTTCCCATACCCGGCCGGAGACCGGATACGAACCCTTTGAAGGAGCATCAGACCATGGAATATTTCCCCGCACCTCTTGAAAAACTGGTGGAGCAGTTTGCCCGTCTGCCGGGCATCGGCGGCAAGTCTGCCCAGCGGCTGGCCTTTTACGTGCTAGGCCTGCCGGAGGCGGAGGCCAGGGAGTTCGCCGACGCCATTCTGGACGCCAAGAAAAGCGTCACCTGCTGCCCGGTGTGCCAAAACTTCACCGCCGGGGGGCTGTGCCCCATCTGCGCCTCCCCCAAGCGGGATGGCTCCGTCATCTGCGTGGTGGCAGATCCCCGGGACGTGGCCGCCATAGAGCGGGCCAGGGAGTACAACGGCCGGTATCACGTGCTCCACGGCGTCATCTCTCCCATGAACCACGTGGGGCCGGACGACCTGGCCATCAAATCCCTGGTGGAACGGGTGGCCAGCGGCGAGGTGAAGGAAGTCATTATGGCCACCAATCCGGACACGGAGGGGGAGGCCACAGCCATGTACATCGCCAGGCTCTTAAAGCCCTTTGACGTGCGGGTGACCCGCCTGGCCTACGGCATTCCCGTGGGCGGACATCTGGAGTTCGCCGACGACGCCACGCTGATGCGGGCCCTAGAGGGCCGCCGGGAGATCTGAGCGCCCCGCCCCCTAAATAAAAACGCCGGATGGGTTTCCATCCGGCGTTCGTTTTTTCATTTCTCCTTGGGCAAAATCAGGTTCAGCAGCACCGCCATGATAGTTGCGATCACCACGGGAGACTGTCCGAACACCATGGTGAACGCCTCCGGGAACTGGCTGAGGGCCTCGGAGGCCTGGGAAATCCCCACGCCCAGAGCAGCAGAGAGACCCACAATGGTGGTGTTCCGGGCCGTCAGGTCCTGGGAGGCGATGAGCTTCATGCCCGTCATGGCAATGGTGGAAAACACCGTCACTGTGGCGCCCCCCAGCACGCACTGGGGAATGGTGGTCAGCAGCGCTGCAAATTTGGGGGAGATGCCCGCCAGCAGCAGGAATCCCCCGGCAATGGCGAACACTGTCCGGTTCACCACCTTGTTGGTGGTGACGATGCCCACATTTTGGGAGTAGGTAGCCGTGGGCAGGCCGCCCATCAGCGCCGTCAGGATATTGCTGGTGCCATAGGCGATGATACCGCCCTGGAGCTCCTGGTCCGTGGGATCCCGGTCCAGGCCGCCTACGGTGGTGGCGGTGAAGTCGCCGATGGCCTGGATGGAGTTGATGGCAAACAACAGCCCGATGGCTACACAGGAGGCTGGATCGAACTTCAGACCGAAGTGTAGGGGCTCCGGCAGGGCGAACCAGGCAGCATTTCCCACGTCGGCAAAGCTGACCATGCCGAAGCAGAGCGCCACCGCATAGCCGAACAGCATCCCGATCAGGATAGAAGCCAGCTTGCAGATGCCCTTGGCCTTGTGGTTCAGCACCAGCACGGCAGTCAGCGTCAGGGCCGCGATCAGCCAGTTCTGCCAGGAGCCGTAGACCAGTGCCTCCGTCAGCCCCTGTTGCGCCACCACGGATTCATAGGTGTTGCCGGTGCCGCCGGCCATGTAGTTGATGGCGGTAGGGTAGAGGGAGAGGCCAATGGTGAACACCACCGTGCCGGTGATGACCGGCGGGAACAGCCGGCGGATCTTCTTGACGAACACGCCCACCAGCACAGCCACGATGCCGCCCACGATCATGGCGCCGGCAATGGCCGCCACTCCGCCGCCGGAGGCGGCGATGGCCTGCATACTGGGAACATAGGCAAAGCTGACACCCAGGATCACCGGCAGGCCAGAGCCGAACCGCCCGCCGATGGGATACAGCTGGAGGAATGTGCACACGGCGGACATCACCAGGGATGCCTGGATCAGCAGCACCTGCTCCTCCTGGCTGAGGCCGATGGCTCCGGCGATGATGATAGGCGGGGTGACACACCCCACGATCATGGCCACCAGATGCTGCAGGGCCAGGGAGAGCGAGGTGCCGAGGGGCGGAATTCCCCGGGGCTGAAACAGCAGCTCCCGGCGGTCAAAGCGAGACTCCATGGGCAGGACTCCTTTCGGGCGGAAACTCCGCGCGTTCTGTGGTGCGGAAGTCGGGGCTTGAGGCTTCTGCTCTTATGATACCATGGATTTCCCCAAAAGCAAACAAAATTTTTGGTAACCTGAAAAAATAATTGGTCGTTTCGACAAAAGGGCGCCCCGGTGAAAGCCGGGGCGCCCTTTTAATCAGTCTGCGATGGTGGGTACCGCGTCCGCGGGGATGGGGCAGGTGTAGCCTGCCGCCGTCCGGCGCTGAAACTCCGTCTTTGCCTCCTCCAGCAGGGCCGGGTCCGTCAGCAGGTCAATGGCGGCCGACGCCAGGACCTTGCCGGCATGGAGGGCCGCCTTGTGGCCGATGTCTGTCCGGCCGCAGGAGACATTCTGCCAGCTATGGCCGGGGCAGCCGTTGGGCCAGGCGGCCACGTGGATCTGTGCAGTAGGGCACTGCCAGCTGACGTCGCCCACATCCGTGGAGCCGGGCTGGAAGGCGTCCCCTTGGTACAGGGGCAGCAGAAAGCGGTTCATGGCGTGGCCGGCCTGGGCCCGCCTGGCCTGGGCATCCGCTGCGTAGTCCAGATCATACTGGCTGCCCACGCCCGGCGCCCGGTCACTGCCGGAATAGGTCCCGGCCAGGCTGTCGGCAAAGGCCAGCTCCTCCGGCGTGTAACTGGGGACCCCCAGGGCCTCGAAATTTCGGTAGAGGACCCGCTCCAGGGCGTGGTTCGTGACGGTGTCCGCCAGGCCGTCGATGAATTTCTTCTCCACCGTAGTCTCAGTCATCAGAGCTGCGCCCTGGGCGATCTTGTCCACCCGAGCCTGCAGCTCCACGGCCTCCGCCACATGATTGGACCGGACCATGTACAGCACGCTGGCCCTGGGCTGGACCACGTTGGGACTCCGGCCGCCGGCATCGGTGATGGCGTAGTGGACCCGGGCCTTGTCACTCATGTGCTCCCGCAGGAACTGGACGCCCACGTTCATCAGCTCCACCGCGTCCAGGGCGCTGCGGCCACGGTCCGGGTCTCCGGCGGCATGGGCCGCCACGCCGGTGAAGTGGTACTGGGTTTGGATGCAGGAGTTGGAGGAGCCGGTAAGCACCTCGTTGGCGTCGTCCGGGTGCCAGGTGAGGGCCGCATCCAGACCGTACCATAGCCCATCCCGGGCCATAAATGCCTTGGCGGCGCCGCCCTCCTCGCCGGGGCAGCCATACAGTACCACGGTGCCGGGGATCTTGGCGGCCTCGAGATACGCCTTCACTCCCAGAGCGGCGGCCATGGCCCCGGCGCCCAGCAGGTTATGCCCGCACCCGTGGCCGCAGCCGCCGGAGACCAGCTCCTCCCGCGTCAGGCTGCCGCCCTTCTGGGAAAGGCCGGAGAGCGCGTCATATTCCGCCAGCAGGCCGATGATGGGCCGCCCGCTGCCGTAGGAGGCGGAGAAGGCGGTGGGGATGTTGCAGATGCCCCGCTCCACCTTGAAGCCCTCCTGCTCCAGCACTCGGCAGTACAGGTCGGCAGACTGCTCCTCCTGGAGAGACAACTCCGCAAAGGACCAGATCTCATCTGCCACCTGGGCTACCAGATCTGCTTTTTTTTCGATGGCGGCGACGGCCGCCTGCTTTTCTGCTGTCATGGGGATGCTCCTTTCTGCGCCGGATGCCCCGGCCCGTTAAAAAGGGCGCGCACATCTGTGCGCGCCCCGCAGTTGCCCGGTCCCGCCGCTCAGCGGGCGGCACTGGGCTCAGGCTGCCTTACAGTACCTTGCTGAGGAAGTCCTGGAGCCGGGGGTGCTGGGGATTTCCGAAAATGTCGGCGGGGGAGCCCTCCTCCAGCAGCTTGCCGTCTGCCATGAAGAGGACCCGGCTGCCCACCTCCCGGGCAAAGCCCATCTCGTGGGTGACCACCACCATAGTCATGCCCTCCTGGGCCAGCTCCTTCATGACCTCCAGCACCTCGCCCACCATCTCCGGGTCCAGGGCGGAGGTGGGCTCGTCAAAGAGCATAACCTCCGGCTCCATCATCAATGCCCGGACAATGGCAATCCGCTGCTTCTGGCCGCCGGAGAGCTGGATGGGATAGGCGCGGGCACGGTCCTGCAGGCCTACTCGGTCCAACAGGGCCAGGGCCTTTTTCTCCGCCTCGCCCCGGTCCATGTGCTTCACCTGGATGGGGGCCAGGGTCATGTTGTCCATGATGGTCATGTGAGGGAAGAGGTTGAAGTGCTGGAACACCATGCCCATCTTCTGGCGGTGCTGGTCGATGTCCACCTTTACCGTTTTGCCCTCCGCATTTTTTATCTTCTTTTTTGTGATATCCACCCCGTTGAAGATGATGGAGCCGCCGGTGGGCTCCTCCAGCAGGTTCAGGCTGCGGAGGAACGTGGACTTGCCGGACCCGGAGGGGCCGATGACCACCATCACGTCGCCCCGGTCAATGTCCACCGTGACGCCGTCCAGGGCCTTGATGGCGCCCCGGTTGTAGTATTTCTTCAGGTCCTTGACTTGGATCAGCTTATCTCCGGTCGCCACGGCTCATTCTCCTTTCGAAGTAAGCGATGATCTTGCTGGTGGGGAACGTCAGGCAGAAGTAGACACAGGCGGCCACCACAAGCGGTTCCGCAATGCGGTAGGTCGCACCTTTGATGGAGGAAACCGCGTACATGATCTCCTGAACGCCGATGGTATAGCAGATAGAAGACTCCTTGATAATGGTGACGAACTCGTTGGCGATGGCAGGCAGGATATTCTTGATAGCCTGCGGCAGAATCACGAATCGCATGTTCTGCACCTGGCTGAGTCCCAGGGACCGTGCCGCCTCCGTCTGACCGCCGTCGATGGACTGGATACCGGAGCGGATGATCTCGGAAAGATAGGCCCCGGAGTTCAGGGACAGGGCAATCACGCCCGGGAGGAACCGTTCAAAGCGAATGGTTCCAAAGATCTTGAAAGAGGGCAGATCAATATCTCCGAACACCACATAATAGATCATGAAAAGCTGAACCAGCATAGGGGTGGCCCGGAAGACTTCCACGTAAACCGTGGCGATGAAGCTGAGGGGGTTAAATCTGCTGAGGACCATCAGCACGCCCTGTTCCCGGAGATGGCCGTCCTTGGTCAGACCCAGAAAGCGAAACGGCCGCACATTGGACAGCCGCATGATGGCCAGGAGCAGTGCCAGGACAAAACCGAAAATCACGGTCAGCAGGGAGAGGGAGACGGTACAAATCAGGCCCTCTTTGAAAAGGTCTATGTACTCCCAAGTTCTTTCGAAACCGGCGGCTGTAAACACGGGCGGTTCCTCCTTCTATCTTTACCAAAATATATGAGAAAGCGGCCAATTCCTCCCTGCGCAGCCGCAGGGAGGAATTGAAAGTTTTACAAGCTTACTGAACGGCCTCGCCGTTTTCGTCCACCAGGCCCTCGATGATGTCGCCAGAAGCCAGCTCGTTGGCCGTAAGCACATACTGATCGAAGGAGCCATCCTCCTTGGCGGCGGCGATGGCACGGTTCACACCCTCCAGCAGGGCGGCGTTGCCCTTGGTGACGCCCACCACAGAGCCTTCGGCGTCATAGGGGACCTCCAGCACCAGACACAGCTCGGGATACTGGGTGGCATAGCTCTCGGCCACCATGGTCTCGATAAAGGCGCCGTCCAGCTTGCCGGTCACCAGCTCGGCGATGATATCGGGCACCTTAGCGAGCTCGATGATATCAGCGTCCGGGGTGTTCTCATGCGCCAGATCCGCCTGGATAGAACCCACCTGAGCGCCGATCTGATAGTCGGCATTGTTGGCATCCTCCAAAGAGGTGAACAGGTCTTTGTTGGACTCCACGCACACGAAAGACTGGCCGCCGGTGATGTAAATGTCAGAGAAGTCCATGCTGTCGGCACGCTTGGGATCGGGGGAGTACCCGGCCATGCCCAAGTCCACATTGCCGTTCTGCAGCTCCATGATGGTGCCGTCAAAGTCCATGGGAACGATCTCCAGGGACAGGCCCAGGTAGTCGGCGATATACTGGGCCAGGTCCATATCAAAGCCAGCCAGCTGGGGATCGCCGTTCTCATCAATGGCGTAGAACTCATAGGGGGCGAAGTCCGGGCTGGTGGCGACGGTGAGCTTCCCGCCCTCCACAGTGGTGATGGCGGCCTTCAGCTCGTCGTCAGTCATGGAGGCGTAATCCGCAGTCTCCTCCGTGCCGGAGCCCTCGCCGTCGGCGGTGTCATCCGCAGTGTCGTCGCTGCCGCCGCAGGCCGTGACGGACAGCGCCATGGCCAGCGTCAGAATCAATGCAAGAAACTTCTTCATGGTATCGCAATCTCCCTTTTTCATGCTCCCGCGGTCGCGGGGCGGTTTTCTCTGAATTTCCAAGGGAGGAAGCACCTCCCGCCGGAACATGCCTTACCTTATCACGTTCCCTCCCTCTTGTCAATAGATTTTCGTGCAAAAATGAATATTTATTTGCCCCTGTTGGTGGAGTGCTCTATTTTATCCGGTTCAATCCCGGAAAAACAGCCGAAAATTTGTGAATATTTCCAGCATCGATGTATATTGCAGATGAATAAAAGAGTGAATATTCAGATCCGACTGCAAGAGGGCGGGGAGGCCGCTTTTCCGGCCTCCCCGCCTTGGGAGCCTGATTCACTTTTTCAGCACCGCGTCCCCGAAGGGTGCCATCTCCAGCCGCACGAAAAAGCCCTGGTCGTGCTGGCACACAGGGCAGACCTTGGGGGCTGCCGTCCCCTCAAAGATATAACCGCAGTTCAGGCACATCCAGGCGCACTGGACATCGGAGACAAACAGCTTTCCCTGTTCCAGCAGATCCGCCAGCCTGCCGAAGCGGTTGCCATGGGCCTGCTCGATCTCTGCGATCTTGTGGAAGGAAGCCGCCACAGCGGAAAAGCCCTCCTGCTGGGCCACGTCGCCGAAGGTCTTGTATACCGGGTCGTGCTCCTCATACTCGTTGTGCTGCGCCTTGCGGAGCAGCTCCTTCACATCGTTCGTCAGGTCCACGGGATAGGTGCCGTCGATGGCCACGGTCTGGCCCGCCATCTCTTTCATGTGGTTGTAAAAAATCTCCGCGTGCTCCTTCTCCTGGTCCGCGGTGAAGCGGAACACCGCCTCCACCACATGCAGCTTCTGCTGGCGGCAGACGGAGGCGGCAAAGGTGTAGCGGTTCCGGGCCTGGCTTTCGCCCGCAAAGGCCCGCATGAGGTTTTTCAGGGTCTCGCTGTTCTTCAGATCCACAGACATACGGATTCCTCCTGTTTTCGGTGAGATAGGGGTATTTTCCCTCCGACAGGGGACGGCTATACCTGAATGATAAAAAACAGGCCCTGCGTCTGGTAGACACAGAGCCTGTCCGCTTTCCGTCATGCCTCGGGGAGATGGTATTTCTTCCGGTCGCGCCGCAGGTCCTCGCCGAAGGCGCCGCCGGCCTTCACCTCCTGCAGATAGGCGTGGCGGCCGGGGCCGCCGGAGCACTCCTCAATGACGCTGACGGCGATGTTGGAGCAGTGATCGGACGCCCGCTCGATATTGGTCAGCAGGTCGCTGAGCACAAAGCCCAGCTGGATGGTGCACTGGCCCGCCTGGAGCCGCTGGATATGGCGGCTTCGGATCTCCTCAATCAGCTGGTCGATGGTCTCCTCCAGGGGTTCCACCCGGCGGGCGGTCTCCACGTCCGCTGCCTGGAAGCTGCGGATGGTCAGGTCCAGGATGTCATCCAGCGCGGAGAGCAGCACCTGCAGCTCTTCCCGGGCGCTGTCAGAGAACCGGAGCTCCTTGTCGTGGAGCTCCTGGGCGGACTCCTGGATGTTCACGGCATGGTCGCCGATCCGCTCGAAGTCCCCGATGGCGTGGAGCAAGCGGGAAACCGTGCGCATATCCTGCATGGACAGCCCGTGCTGGGAGATCTCCACCAGGTAGCTGCTGAGCCGGTCCTCGTAAATGTCCAGCTTGTCCTCGTTCTGCAGGATCTGGGTCTCCCGCTCCCGGCTGTACTGGGAGAGCTGGTCCGTCGCCAGGCAGATGTTCTCCCGGGCGGCTTGTCCCATGCGGCCTGCCATGGCAACGCTTTCGCTGACTGCCGCGCCGGGGGTCCGCAGCAGCAGGGGATCCAGGAAGGCAAAGCTCTCGCGGGTGTCCTCGGTCCGCACCAGTCTCCGCGCCAGCTTTTCCAGCTGGCGGGAGAAGGGCAGGAGCAGGATCGTGGTGAACACGTTAAAGGCGGTGTGGCAGAAGGCGATGCCCACGGCCCCCACGGCCTGATTCAGGAAGGTGAAGTGGAGGATCATGTCGCCGCCGTAGAAGAGGATCAGGCACACGGCGGTGCCGATGACGTTGAAGGAGATGTGGACCACCGCCACTCGCTTGGCGTTGCGGTTGACGCCGATGGAGCTGATGAGGGCGGTGACGCAGGTGCCGATGTTCTGCCCCATAATGATGGGGATGGCCATGCCGTAGGTGATGGAGCCGGTCATGGCCAGGGCCTGCAGAATGGCGACAGAGGCAGCGGATGACTGGATAATCCCGGTGAACACCGCGCCCACCAACACACCCAGCAGGGGATTTTCAAAGGCGGTGAGCAGCCCGGCAAACTGGGGCATCTCCGCCAGAGGGCTGACGGCGCCGCTCATCAGCTCCATGCCGTACATCAAAATGGCAAAGCCCATCATGATGCGCCCCACGTCCCGGCGCCGCTGGCGCTTGGAGCCCATGATCAGCAGGATACCCGCCAGAGCGATCAGGGGAGAGAAGTTCTCCGGCTTCAGCAGGTTCACAAAGACGTTCTCACTCTCGATGCCGGTGAGAGACAGAATCCACGCCGTCAGGGTGGTGCCGATGTTGGAGCCCATGATGATGCCGATGGTCTGTCTCAACTCCATGACGCCGGAGTTCACCAGGCCCACCAGCATCACCGTCATGGCGGAGGAGGACTGGATGGCGATGGTGATGCCCGCGCCCAGCAGCAAGCTCTTGAAGGGGCTGGAGGTCATGCGCTTGAGCATCCGCTCCAGCTTGCCGCCGGCCATCTTTTCCAGACTCTTGGACATGACGGTCATGCCGTACAAGAAGAACGCCAGGCCGCCGCAGAGGGTAAAGACGGAGAAAATGTCCATAACTGCGCTTTCCTTTCCCAGTATTCCAGACCGTCTGGCACGGCCGGTCCGATTCTGTCATGTATACTGCGCTCCAACATTATATATGCAAAGCGGCACGCTGGAAAGAGGATTTCTAAGATTTTGTAAAATTTGCGTAAAAATATGGTAAAACGCAAAAAGCAGTACGGATTTCTTGTGCAAAACCACTTCCGCCAAGAGGAAACCGCCGCCCACTGAAAGATGGGCGGCGGTCTGCTGCTATTCCGGTGTCCCAGCGGAAGGTGTCTCCCGCGTCCAGAAGTCCCGCACCGCCTCCGCAGCCCGGCGGCCGGCGAAGAAGCCGTCCTGCCACAGGGCCAGGATCTTCTGCCGGTCCCGCTCCGTGCGGGAGAAGCCCCGGGTGTTCGCCGGCGCGATCACCAACACCCGGCCCTCCTGCTCCAGAGCAAACAGCTCCTCCCGGCATTGGTTATAGCGCTCCGCCCGGGTCCGCAGGCCTTCCAGAAAGACGGGGTATTTGCGGTACACCCGCCGGAACAGGGGCATCAGCTGCTCCGGCTCCTTCCGATAGCTCCGCTCCCGGGTCAGGACAACCACCACCCGGTCGCAGCCCACCGCCAGCGCCCGCTTCCAGGGAATGGCGTCGGAGCAGCCCCCGTCCAGATAGGGGGCGCCGTCATCCAGCCGGATGGGCTGGAACAGCACGGGCATGGCGCATGTGGCCTGGAGCAGGAGGAAGCTGGCGTCCCGCCGGGGGACCTCCCGGTACTCGGCCCGGCCGGTCTGCAGGTTGGTGACCACCGCCTCCACCTGACCGGGATACGCCTCGAAGGTGTCGTAATCAAAGGGCACCAGCTCGTTGGGGATGGTGTCGTAGGCGAACTTCAGCCCGAAGTAGCTGCGATTCCGGGGATCAAAGAAATTCCCCCAGCCCATGTACCGCCGGTCATTGGCGTAGTGCATCAGCAGCTGGAGATTCCGCCGCTTCTGCCGGGAGAGGTAGCTGACGCCGTAGGCAATCCCGGCCGAGACGCCGATGGTGTAGTCCGGCATGGGCAGTTTCTCGTTCAAAAAAGCGTCGCACACGCCGGAGGAGAAGATCGTCCGCAGCGCGCCGCCCTCCAGCACCAGACCTGTTTTCATGGAGCAGTCCTTCCTTTCTGTGTATTCATGATCTTCCAGCAGTTTTTCATCCGGGGCCGTCGCGCCGCCCCGGTTTTCCGTGCGGCCACGCCGTCCGCTTCCGGGCGGAGACCAGCAGCATCATGGGGCGGCGGAGCTCGTCCTGCATTCCCGGCTGGCCCAGCATCCGCGCCGGCGGCTGAGGCTCCACCACCCGCAGCAGCTGGAATCCGCCGGTAAGCAGGCCGTCCAGATAGGTGGTGAGGGTGCGGTGGTACTTGGTCACATCCTCCCCCAGAAAGCGGGCGGTGCGCCGTCCCTCCTCGAAATACCGGTCCACAGGGAAGTGGAGGGGGGTGCCGTCCGGGCCGTAGTACCACTCCTGGGGACCGGCAGCAGTGAAAATGGGGTGCTCCACAGAGAAGACAAAGTCGCCGCCGGGTGACAGGCACTGCCGCACCCGCTCCAAAAAGTCTGTAAAGGAAGGCAGATAGTGGATGGCCAGGGAACTGAGGACCACGTCAAAGCTCTCCGGCGGGAATGGGGTCTCCGCCATATCCCCCCGGATATAGGTCACCTGCGGAGCCGTGGTCTTTTCCCGGGCCACGGCCAGCATTTTCTCCGACAGGTCCACGCCGGTGACAGACGCCGCGCCGTGTTCCGCCGCATAGATGCAGTGCCAGCCGTAGCCGCAGCCCAGATCCAGCACTCTCTTCCCGGCGAAGTCCGGCAGCAGGGGCTCCAAGGACTCCCACTCCCCGGCGCCCGCCAGTCCCAGGCGGGAGCGGTCCATCTGGCTGTATTTTTCAAAAAACCGCTCTCTGTCGTAAGGACTCTTCTTCATCCTGCGCACTCCTGTGAAGGTGATATGGTACAGCATAGCACAGTTCGGGAAAAAAGGGAATCACCGCTCCGCTTATAAAGATTTTGTAAATTTCTACTTTTTCGTCACTGTGGGCGGCCTATTTATGTTATTATAATCATATCTATATAAATTGTATGAATTTTGGAGAGGTGATGAGATTGCCGTGGAAGAGACGAGAGCAATGGCAGGAACGATTGGGGCGGAATAAAACCATCCTCTGGGAAAAGCTCCGGGAAGCCCTGGCCTCCGTGGTCCCCATTACGGTGATCGTGCTGATCCTCAGCTTTACTGTTGCGCCCATCCCCACCGAGACGCTGCTGGCCTTTCTGATCGGCGCGGTGATGGTGATTCTGGGCATCGGCCTGTTTTCCCTGGGCGCTGACACCGCCATGACCCCCATCGGAGAACGGGTGGGCGCCGCCATGACCCGCTCCAGAAAGCTCTGGGTTGTGGCGGCTGTCGGCTTTCTGATCGGCGTCATCGTCACCGTGTCGGAGCCGGATCTCCAGGTGCTGGCCCAGCAGGTGCCCGGTGTGCCCAACGCCACGCTGGTGGGCGCTGTGGCCGTGGGCGTGGGCGTTTTTTTGGTGATCGCCATGCTGCGCATCCTGTTCCGCATTCCCCTGAACCGGATGCTGATCGTGTTCTACATCCTCGTGTTTGCGCTGGCCCTCTTTGTACCGGAGGACTTCCTGGCCATCGCCTTCGACTCCGGCGGCGTCACCACGGGTCCCATGACCGTGCCCTTTATCATGGCCCTGGGCGTGGGCGTGGCCTCCATCCGCAGCGACGAGAATGCCGCCCAGGACAGCTTCGGCCTGGTGGCTCTCTGTTCTGTCGGCCCCATCCTGGCAGTGATGGTGCTGGCCCTGATCTACCCGGGCGCGGGCGTCTACACCCCGGTGGAAATCCCCTCCGTGACAGACAGCCGGGCTCTGTGGCACCTGTTTCAGGTGGAACTTCCGGCGTATCTCAGCGAGGTGGCGGTGTGTCTGGCCCCCATCGCACTGTTCTTCGCCGTTTTTCAGGCGGTTTCCCTGAAATTAAAGAAGAAAAAAGTATTGAAAATTGTCATCGGCATCCTGTATACTTATGTGGGTTTGGTCCTGTTTCTTACGGGCGCCAACGTGGGCTTCATGCCGGCGGCCAGCTACCTCAGCCGCCAGATCGCCGGCCTGTCCTTCAACTGGATCCTGATTCCCATCGGAATGCTGATGGGCTGGTTCATCGTCCAGGCGGAGCCTGCGGTCCATGTTCTGAACAAGCAGGTGGAGGAGATCACCTCCGGCGCCATTCCCGGCAAGGCCATGAGCACCAGCCTCTCCATCGGCGTGGCGGTTTCCATCGGTCTGGCCATGATGCGGGTGATGACCGGGATTTCCATTTTCTGGCTGGTGGTGCCGGGGTATCTGGCCGCCATCGTCATGTCCTTTTTCGTCCCCAAGATCTTCACTGCCATTGCCTTTGACTCCGGCGGCGTGGCCTCCGGGCCTATGACGGCCACCTTCCTGCTGCCCTTTGCTCAGGGCGCCTGCGAGGCCTTGGGCGGCAATGTGGTGACGGACGCCTTCGGCGTGGTGGCTATGGTGGCTATGACGCCGCTGCTGACCATCCAGATGCTGGGCCTTTTGTATCAGCTCAAGATGAAGAAAGCCGCTCAGGAGACGCCTCCCGCCCCGGTGGACGAGGAGATCATCGAGCTGTGAGCAGTCCGTCCGACATCGTAAAGAGAGGAGAGACCGCCATGCAGGGCGTCGATTTGTTCATCACCATCACTGACCGCAGCCGGGCAGAGCAGTTCGCCGCCTGGTTCCGGACCCACGGGATCTCGCTGGTGCTGACAGCTCTGGGTCAGGGCACCGCCACCACGGAGGTGCTGGACTTTCTGGGCCTGGAGGCCACGGAGAAGGCCGTGCTGTTCTGCGTGTCCCCCCGGTCCCCTCGGCTGGTGCGCCAGGCGGCCCGTGACCTGTGGCTGGATGTGCCCGGCCAGGGCGTTTTGATGACTGTGCCGGTGAACAGCATCGGCGGATCCACCGCCAAGGAATATCTGCTGCATGAACAGGAGGGAGAAACTGCTATGGAACGGGAGATTGCCCACGATCTGATCGTGGTCATTGCCAACCAGGGGTCCACCGACCTGGTGATGGACGCCGCCCGGGAGGCAGGCGCCACCGGCGGCACGGTGATCCACGCCAAGGGCACCGGCACAGACCTGGTGCGGAAGTTTTTCGGCGTGTCCATCGCGTCGGAGCAGGAGATGGTCTTCATCCTGGCCCGGAGCGAGGCGAAGAAGCCCATTATGAAGGCCATCATGGCCAAGGCGGGCATCCAGAGCGCCGCTCAGTCCCTGGTGTTCTCCCTGCCGGTGGGTGACATCGCCGGCCTGCGGGAGCTGGAGCAGCCCGAAACCTGACTTGAATTCCGGAGCGGTCCGCGCCTGACGCGGACCGCTTTTTTTGCCATTTCCATTTTTTCCGGCAAAAGGCCCTGGATTTTTTTCGTTTTTTCGGAAATTCCTGCTATTTTGTGTTGGTTTTTGAATTTTTTGCAAAACCTTGGGTATCTCGACAGATTCAGACAGAATTTCGCCCGGCCTTTGTGTATGATAAGGGCAGTCCCCAGATCTTGTGGCGGTTTAGAAAGGATGAATACCAAATGCAGAAGGTCTCCAAGGAATATCTGTTGCTCTTCAACGCCATCACCGATGCGGAGGAATCCCTGCGCCGGCTCCAGGCCCGGCTGATCGATGCGCAGCAGAAGGCGGAGGAACTTTTCATCACAGACGATGAAGCCGATCCGCTCTCCCGAAACATATAAGGCCCCCGCCGGACGGGGCCGCCGCTTTACCAGCGTCCGGCAGTGTCTCAGCGGGGTCACCGGTTTCGGCCGGCAGACCCCGCTTTTTGTTGCTTTTGCCCGTGCATAGGCAGTGTCCATGTGGTATGATAAAATATAATCTCCTTCCGCCTTCCGGCGGATGCAGAGCAGTACAGACCGAGAGAAGGAGGCGCGGCCATGCTGTATATCGGCTGCCATCTGTCCTCCTCCAAGGGCTTTGCGGCCATGGGCCGCCAGGCGCTGGAGCTGGGGGCCAACACCTTTCAATTTTTCACCCGCAATCCCAGGGGCAGCCGGGCCAAGGACCTGGACCCGGCGGACGCTGCAGCCCTGCGGGACCTGCTGGCCCGGCACGGCTTCGGCCCCATCGTCGCCCACGCTCCCTATACTTTGAACCTCTGCGGCGCGGAGGAGAAGAACCGGATATTCGCCCGGGAGACCATGGCGGACGACCTGGCTAGGCTGGAGCATGTGCCAGGACAGTATTACAACTTCCATCCCGGCAGCCATGTGGGGCAGGGAAGCGAGACCGGCATCGCTCTCATTGCCGACGGGCTCAACGCCATCCTGCGGCCCGATCAGGCCACCACCGTTCTGCTGGAGACCATGGCAGGCAAGGGCAGCGAAGTAGGCGGCCGTTTTGAGGAGCTGCGGGCCATTCTGGACCGGGTGGAGCTCTCCGGCAAGGTGGGCGTCTGCCTGGACACCTGCCACGTGTCCGACGGAGGATACGACATCGTCCACGACCTGGACGGCGTGCTGACGGAATTTGACAGCATCATCGGCCTCCGGCGGCTGAAGGCGATTCATTTGAACGACAGCAAGAATCCCCCCGGCAGCCGCAAGGACCGCCACGCCTGTCTGGGGGAGGGGACCATCGGTCTGGAGGCGCTGGGGCGGATCGTCCGCCACCCGGCGCTGAAGGATCTTCCCTTCTGTCTGGAGACCCCCAACGACCTGCCCGGCTATGCCCGGGAGATCGCCCTGATGCGGGAGATGGCGGAGGCGTGACGGGATTGGAGGATGCTGCCATGGAGTATCGTGTGGACGACCGGAGCCTTTCCGGAGAGACCTTCCTCGACTTTGTCCAGCAGGTCTGGCCGGGAGCGTACAATCTGGAGCAGACCCGCGCCGCGCTGTCAAAAACGATGAACTTCACTGCCTGGGACGGCGGCCAGCTGGCGGGCTGCCTGCGAGTCCTCACGGACGGCTGCTTTTTCGGCACCATCACGGAGCTGCTGGTGTTGCCGGCATATCAGCGGCAGGGCATCGGAAGCCGGCTGCTGCGGCTGGCTGCGGCCCATACCCCCACGCTGCTGTATTTCGGCGCCCAGCCGGGGGCGGAAGCGTTTTATGAGAAAAACGGCTGCCAGCGGAGCCTGCCGTCTTATCTGATCGAGCCCAAGAAAGACGGCGCTTCATAAAAAAGCAGAAGTCCCGGCCCTAAAAAGGGCCGGGACTTTTTTGCATACAGCCACTCACTCCGCCATTCCCAGGCGACGGCGCAGGTCCGTCCGCACCGCGTCCAGATCCGGGTCGCACAGCAGCGGCACGGCCTCCGCCAGCTCCGCCGGGGGCAGGTCCCACCACCGCCATGCCAGGAGCAACTGGACCAGATCCTCTGGGAACCGCTGCTTCAGCACGCGGACCGGATTGCCGCCCGCCACGGTATAGGCGGGG
>NZ_KI271741.1:52308-68513 GCF_000469445.2 Oscillibacter sp. KLE 1745
CCGGATTGCCGCCCGCCACGGTATAGGCGGGCACATCCTTCGCCACTACGGAGCGGGCCGCAATGATGGCGCCGTCGCCGATGTGGACCCCCGGCAGGATCACGCTCTCCCGGCCGATCCACACGTCGTTGCCCACCATGATGTCCCCCTTTCGGGGCAACTGGCCCAGGTGAGGCGGCGCTTGGTCAGCCCATGCCCCGCCGAACACCTGGAAGGGGTAGGTGCTGACGCTGCTGGTCCGGTGGTTGGCCGGGCCCATGATGAACTGGGTCCCGGCGGCGATGGAGCAGAACTTGCCGATAATGAGCCGGTCCCCGAACTCCGGATAGTTGAACAGGACGTTGTTCTGTTCAAACCCCGCAGGGTCCACCGGATCGTCGTAGTAGGTGTAATCCCCGATCTGGATGTTCGGGGCCGTCACCACATTTTTGATATAGCAGGATGTGCCGTATTCGTTTGGAAAAACCGCGTCGGGGTCCGGAAGCCCCATGCCGCGGATGGTCTGATTCATGATGTCTCCTCCTGTTTCCTTTTTACTGCATCAACCACTTCCTCTCCCGGCGGACTTCCACAGCCACCGCACGCTTCTTTCTGATCTCCCTCATGGCAGTCTCCTCTTTTCGCAGAACCTCTCTCCGGCCGGAAGACCGGTTGTTTCGCGGCCATTGTACCACGGCCGGGCCCGACTGACAAGAAAAACGGCGGCGGGTTCCCGGATGGGGACCCGCCGGGAAGGGCGGATGCGGATGGCGTCTCAATCATACCGCAGCGCATCGATGGGGTTCAGCACCGCGGCCTTTTTGGCGGGGAGGTATCCGAAGGCGATGCCGATGCCCGCGGAGACACCGAAGGCCACCAGGATCGCCGCAATACTGGGGCTGACGGTGATGGGGGTGTCCGGCATGACATTGGCGATGACCACCGTGGCCGCCGCGGATAGGCCGAAGCCCAGAGCGATCCCCAGTACGCCGCCCAGAGAGGAGGTGGTAGCCGCCTCGATGACGAACTGGCGCATGATGGCGCCCTCCCGGGCCCCAAGCGCCTTGCGGATGCCGATCTCTCTGGTCCGCTCCGTAACCGACACCAGCATGATGTTCATGATGCCGATGCCGCCCACCACCAGAGAGATGGCAGCGATGCCCGCCAGAATGTAGATCACCATGTTCACCATGGAGTTCATCTCCTCCACCATCTCCGCCATGCTGCCCACGGTATAGGCATCGTCGTCCTCAAAAATCTCATAGAGGGCGTTCTCCAGGGTGGTTTTGGCCTGGGAGATCTGGTCCGTGTCCTGGACAGTGATGGTGTAACTGGAGATGGTGCCGGTGAAGCTGAGGCGGGCGGCGGTGGAGTAGGGGAGGAACACGCAGTCGTCCGTGCCGCCCTCTTCCAGCTCTGTGCCCTCCATTCCCATAACACCTACGATGGTAAACGAGTTGCCATTGATCCGCAGCGTCTGACCCACGGCATTCCCGCCGTAATAGACCTGATTCAGATACTGCCCGACGACGCAGACCTTTTTCCGGCCGGTCATGTCCGTGTACTGAAGCCCCCGGCCCTGGGCGACCTCATACCCCTTCATGGAGAAGTAATCCTCGCTGACGCCGGTGACGGAGGTGGCGGAAAGAGTGCTGCTGCCGATCTTCACCGAGCCGCTCATGGTGACCGTGGGGGAGATCTGCTTGAACACATCGCTGTTGTCCGCCACCAGCTGGTACATCTCGCCCTCCGACACGCTGCGGGAGGAGCCGCGGCCCATCACCATCACTGTCAGAGAGTCGGTGCCCATGTCGGCAAAGCTGTCCTCAATATAGCCCTGCATCCCGTTGCCCAGGCCCACGATGACGATGACCGCGCACACGCCGATGATGATGCCCAGCATAGTGAGGAAGGTCCGCATCTTGCTGCTGAGAATATTCTGCACCGCCATCTGGAAGGTCTCGATCAGGCTCATCCCGCCATCCCCCTTCCGGCAAGGTTGGGCGTCACTACCGCCTCAGGCGCACCGGCATCGCCGTCGTAGATCACGTGGCCGTCCTCCAGCCGGATGATCCGCTGGGCCTGGACAGCGATGGAGTTGTCGTGGGTGATGAGCACCACCGTGTTGCCCGCGGCATGGAGCTGCTGCAGCATGGTCAGCACCTCCCGCCCGGTGTGGGAGTCCAGGGCGCCGGTGGGCTCGTCGGCCAGGATCACCGCCGGGTCCCCTGCCAGAGCCCGGGCAATGGACGCCCGCTGCTGCTGGCCGCCGGAGAGCTGGCTGGGCTTATTGCGCAGCTTGTCGCCAAGACCCACCATCTCCAGCGCGATCCGGGATCGCTCGTGCCGCTCCGGCTTGGGGATGCCGGCGTACATCAGCGGCACCTCCACGTTCTCCTGGAGCGTCAGCTTGGGCAGCAGGTTGTACTGCTGGAAGATGAAGCCCAGCATCTTGTTCCGGATGGCGGCCAGCTGGTCCTTATCCATCTGACCCACATCCCTGCCGTCCAGCAGGTACGTGCCGGAGGTGGGCACGTCCAGGCAGCCGATGATGTTCATACAGGTGGACTTGCCGGAGCCGGACTGGCCCACGATGGCCACGAACTCCCCCTTCCGGATCTGGAAGGAGATGTGGTCCGCCGCCTTCACAGTGGTGTCGCCCATCTGGTAATACTTGCAGACCTCCCGAAATTCGATCAAAGTGCCCATCAGAAGCCTCCCGGCCCGCCGCTGGGCATTCCGCCGCCGGAGGGTATCCCGCTGGGCATGTCGCCCATCGGTATGGAGGACATGGCCCCGCTTGGCATGACGAACGTCATATCGCCGGAGCTGGCGGAGCCAGCCGCCTGGAGATAGGCCACTGTGTCCCCCTCCTGGAGGCCGGAGAGGACCTCAATGTAGCTGTTGTCGCTGACGCCGGTTTCCACCGGCACGTAGACGTAGCCCTCCGGGGCCTCCTGGTCCAGGGCATTCACAGCACTGGGAGAATTCGCGGTGACCAGCACCATGTCCCCGCGGCTCACGGCGGCGCTTGGGATGGCCAGCACGTCATCCGCCGAGGAGATCACGATCTCCGCGTCCACATTCATCCCAGGCAGCAGGCCGTCGGTCTCGTCGATGCGGACGGTGACGGGGTACGTGGTGATGCCGCCGGAGGTGGTGCCCGCCACGGACACCTCCGTCACCACGCCGGTGTAGGTCTTCCCCTCCACGGCATCGGCGGTGATCCGGACCTCCTGGCCCACCTCCACAGAGCTGATGTCCAACTCGTCGATGGACATGGTCATCTCCAGATAACTCAGGTCATAGATGACGCAGAGGGTGCTGCCGGAGCCGCCCTCAATGTTGTCCCCCGCCTTGGCGTTCTTGGTGACCACGGTGCCGGAGATGGGCGCGGTGACGGAGTAGTCCTCCAGATTGTCCCGGGCATTTTCCAGGCTGGTGGAGGCGTTGCTGACACTGATGCGGGCGCTTTCAATCTGGTTGTCCACGCTGTCACCGGTGATGGTGCAGATCCGGTCGCCGCTGGAGATGGTATCGCCCACCAGCCAGTTGAAACCTGCAACTTTGCCGGACGCCTCTGCCGTGATGACGCTGCTGGCCCCCACCTTGATGGACGCCTGGCCGTAGCTGGAGTAGCTGCCGATGACGGCGCTGGCGGTGTAGTCGGATGTCACAAGGCCCGGGTTGACGAGCCGTACCCGGACGGTAGTCAGGGGTACGCCGGTGGAAACCGCCGCGGAGGAACTGGACACCGCGGCAACCGTTCCGGTGAGGGTCCCGGCGAAGCCGTCGATAAAGACCGTGGCGGTCTGGCCGATGTAGAAGTCGCCGCTGTCCGCGTAGGTGAAGTAGAAGTCGATGTAGATGTTCTCATCCGCCACGATCTTCAGAAGCTGTGTGCCTGCGCTGACGCTGTCCCCCTCGTTCACATACACCTCGCTGACGGTGCCGCTCAGGTCCGCCTGGGGATACTTGGCCTTCACCGCCTGCTCATAGGAGGTCTGGGCCTGGGAGTAGCTGTTCTGCGCCTGAGTCTGGCTGCTGGCCGCGTTGGAGGAATCAATGGTATAGAGCAGTTGGCCCTCCTCCACCTGGTCGCCCTTTTCAAAGGTATCGCTGAGGATCTCGCCGGAGACCAGCGTATTGACGGTGTAGGAGTCCGCTGGCTCCAGCGTGCCGCTGGAGGAGAGGGAATTGGTGATAGAGCGGCGCTCCACCGCCGCCTCCTGATACGTCGTCGCAGCGGAAGCCGTCTGTCCGCGGCCCCTCCAGATCACCACGCCGCCTGCAATGGCCACCACCAGAAGCAGCGCCAGCGCCTTTCGTTTCCGCCCCTTCCACAGCTTTTTCCAGCTGCTGCGGAGACGGCCCCCTTTGGGAGAGGAATCTGCTACGACGGGCTCCCGCTCCCCCACGGAGATTCCTTCCGTCTCCCGCTCCAGTCCTTTTTCGCTCATACCGTGCCAATCCTTTCCGTACCTCCCCCTCCGGGAAGGGTTCTGGTCCAAAGGTATCATGGAAAGCTAAAATCAACCTGAAAAAACACTTTAAAAAATTTTGTTTTTATCATTTTTTTAGTATATTCAGCTCGTTTTAAACCTTAAAAATACCTGAAATCATTTTGTTCAGTCTGGTGATTCCAAATAGATCCCGCCATCGGAACCGCCGTTTTTCTGCGCAAAAACAACAGGAGGACAGCGGATAAAACCGCTGTCCCCCTGTTGTCTGCAAACTGGTCAATCTGCCTTTTCCGTACAGTAGATGCTCTTCAGGTCGAACATGTGATTCATGGGGCCGGAACCGCGTCCCAAGTCCAGCATGGCCCCCAGAGCGCCGGAGATGTAAGCCTTGGCCCGCTCCACCGCCGTGTCCAGGTCAAAGCCCTTCGCCAGATTGGAGGCGATGGCGCTGGACAGGGTGCAGCCGGTGCCGTGGGTGTTGGGGTTGTTGATCCGCTTTCCGTGGAACCACTTGCCGCTGCCGCAGCGCCACAGCAGGTCATCGGCGTCGTTGATCTGGTGGCCGCCCTTGCACAGCACGGCGCAGCCGTACTGCTCACTGATGGCCCGGGCCGCCGCCTCCATGTCTGCGGCGCTGCGGATCGTCATGCCGGAGAGGATCTCCGCCTCAGGGATGTTGGGGGTCAGTACCGTGGCCAGGGGCAGCAGGAGCTCCTTCAGGGCGGAGACCGCGTCCTCCGTGATGAGCCGGTCCCCGGAGGTGGCCACCATCACCGGGTCCACCACCAGATTTTTGGCCCCATACTCCTTCAGCTTGGCCGCGATCACCCGGATCAGCGGAATGCTGGAGACCATGCCGGTCTTCACCGCGTCGGGGAAGATATCTGTGAACACGCAGTCCAGCTCCTCCGCCAGAAAGTCCGGCGTACACTCCACGATGCTCTTGACGCCGGTAGTGTTCTGGGCCACCAGAGCCGTCACCGCACAGGTGGCGAACACGCCGTTGGCGGTCATGGTCTTGATATCTGCCTGGATACCGGCGCCTCCGCTGGGATCGGTCCCAGCGATCGTCAATGCTGTCTTCATATCGATACTTCCTTTCCTGATGCTTCTTTGCATTGAAGTTTTATCAAGCGGCGGAAGGTGGTGCCCCCGATCCGCCGCTGGAAGCGGCCCGCTGGCCGCGGTTCCCCGTCTCTTACGGGACCCAGTCGCCCAGGTCCCGCACGTACCAATCCGCCAGGGCTTTCAGCGCGGCCTGATCCTCTTCGGCAGAGGCGTCCCAGACGCCGCAGACCCGGAAGCCTGCCTCGTGGGCGGTCCTGGCAGCGTGAAGGGCATCCTCAAACACCACCGTCTCCGCCGGAGCGGTCCCCAGACGGCGGGCGGCCTCCAGATAGATGTCCGGCCGGGTCTTGCCGCCGTACTGGACACAGCTGACGGCGAAGCGGAAGTGCGGCCACAGTCCCAGCCGTTCCATGGCGGAGCGGGCCTGGAACGCCTCGCTGGCGGTGGCGATGCAGCAGGAGATGCCGGAATCCGCCAGCCGGGCCAGCAGCCGGGCCGCCCCGGGCTTCATGGGCACCCGGGACCGGTACTCCTCCGTCACCAGATCGTTGAGGGTGTCCATCAGCTCCTCCGGCGTGGTGGAGAGGGAGAAGCGGCTTCGCAGGTACTCCGCCGCCTCCCGGCGGCCCATCTCCTTCAGGTCCCGGGCCAGATCCTCCGGCGGGTCACCGCCGTACCGGCGCACCAGATCCACCGGGGCCTTCTGCCAGATGTACATGGAGTCCGTCAGGGTCCCGTCCAGGTCAAAGATGGCGCCCCGGATGTTCATCGGGCGATCTCCTCCGAGAGCCGCAGCAGCTCCTCCGCCGCCGCCTTCACGTCGGCTTGCGCGAACAGGGCGGAGACCACCGCCACGCCGTCCAGACCGCAGTTCTTCAACTCCAGAATATTGTCATGGCTGATGCCGCCGATGGCCACCACCGGGATGTCCACCGCCGCTGTGATGGCCCGGATGGTCTCCCGGGAGATGGGCTTGGCGTCCGTCTTGGTGCCGGTGACGAAAGCCGCGCCCACGCCCAGGTAGTCCGCCCCCGCCGCCTGGGCGGCCAGGGCCTCTTCCACGGAGTGGGCGGAAACGCCGATCAGCTTGTCCGGCCCCAGCAGCTCCCTAGCCCGGCCCGCCTCCAGATCCTCCTGGCCCACATGAACGCCGTCCGCCCCGGTCTGGGCGGCGATCTCCACATTGTCGTTGATGATGCTGACAGCGCCCTTTTCCCGGCACAGGGCCACGAACCGCTCCGCCTCCGCCAGGAAATCCGCCTGTCCCATGTGCTTTTCCCGCAGCTGGACGATGCCCGCCCCGCCGTCGACGGCTGCCGCCACCTGACGGAGCAGGCCCTCCGCGTCATGAGTCCAGGCCCGGTCCGTCACGGCATACAGCCGCAGCCGCTTGGGGTCGATCTTCATATCACTCCATCCTCTCTGTCAAAAAAACCGCGGACATACCAAGAGCGGTCGTCCGCGGCTGTGCGCCTCATGATTTCCCTACGTTGGCATGATCCACATCAGGTAAAGGGTCAAGACCTGGCTGGCCTCCTCTCAGCCCGCGCCAGCGGGCTCCCCATTTTCTCGCCTCTCATCATACGCCTTTTTCCCGGGAAATGCAAGCAAAACCGCCTGCTGGGCAAATCTTTACACAAGATACTGCTTGACAAATTCCCGCGGGCGGTGTCATAATAAATGCGACAAAAACAGGGGAGCCCTCACGGGCTGAGAGGAAGCGGACCGCTTCGACCCTTTACCTGATGTGGGTAATGCCACCGTAGGAAGTTATGTATGAGCATCCGGCACGGCGGGCACCCTCTCAGGCGCCCGCTGTTTTTTACTTTGAGACGGAAGGGATGTGCATCGGCGAAAACAACATCCGGCACCCCGGGGACCACCGGGAGCGGGCTGAGGGGGAGCGCCCTGGGCCCGGGCCGGCAAAGCAGCGATGGGAAGCCGTGTTCCGGCGTGAGAGGAGGCCAGAAAGCCTCGACCGATTTTCCACAGCAGGCGGATGCCCGCCTGCCGACCTTGCATGGCAAGGGGAAAACGCTGTTTCGCACGCTGTTTTCTCCCTGCAAATTCTGATGGATCAAAGGAGCGATCTCTATGAAAACCAATTCCAAGAAGCTGGCCCTGGCAGGCGTGCTGTGCGCCGTGGCCGTGGTGGGCAGTATGCTTCAGTTTCCC
Source organism: Oscillibacter sp. KLE 1745 (assembly GCF_000469445.2). Taxonomy (NCBI): domain Bacteria; kingdom Bacillati; phylum Bacillota; class Clostridia; order Eubacteriales; family Oscillospiraceae; genus Oscillibacter; species Oscillibacter sp. KLE 1745. Next base: position 59,994 of record NZ_KI271741.1, read on the forward strand.
GTATTCGGCAGCCAGTGCGCGCCAGTGCAGCACATGGTGAATGTCATCTGCGCTGTGTTCCTGGGCCCGGGCTACGGCGTGGCCGTGGCCTTCCTGGCCAGCCTGCTGCGCAACATCTTCGGCTTAGGCAGCCTCCTGGCCTTCCCAGGCAGCATGTGCGGCGCCCTGCTGTGCGGCCTGGTCTACTGGAAGACCAGGAATCTGCCCGCGACCCTAGCGGGCGAGGTGTTCGGCACCGGCATCATCGGCGGCCTGCTGTCCTATCCTGTGGCGGTGGCCTTTATGGGCGTAGTGGCCGGCTCCATCGCCTTTTACGCCTATGTGGTGCCCTTCCTGGTCTCCACCGTGGGCGGCTCCATTCTGGCCGGCATCCTGGTATTCACCCTCCAGAAGAGCGGCGCCCTCAAATCCATGCGGGCCGCATTGGAGCATTGATCCCAACTGAGAAAGGGTCCTTCCATGCTTGATTTCACCCGTCTGGACAAAGTCCGCCGCCAGCGGCCCCTGATCCACTGCGTCAGCAATATCGTCACCGCCAACGACTGCGCCAATCTGGCCCTGGCCGTTGGCGCCAGCCCCATGATGGCCCAGGCACCGGAAGAGATGGAAGCCATCTCCGCCGTCAGCGACGCCACGGTGCTGAACACCGGCACCCCGGATGCGGAGAAATTCCGGGCCTGCCGGATCTGCGCCGTCTCCGCCCGTCATCCGGTGGTGCTGGACCCGGTAGGGGTGGGCGCAAGTCCCTGGCGGCTGGGACAGGTCCGGGCGCTGCTGGACCTGTTCACCCCGTCCATCCTGCGAGTGAATCTGGGGGAGGCCCGGGCCCTGCTGGGGTCGGATGGGCAGGAACAAGGGGTGGACAGCCCGCTGCCCGCCAGCCGGGAAGCCCGGAGGGACACCGCCATGGACCTGGCCCGGCGCCGCGGAACGGCGGTGCTGCTCTCCGGTCCGGAGGATCTCATCACCGATGGGGCGCGGGTCTGGTGCGTCACCGGCGGCAGCGGCCGGATGTCTCTCGTCACCGGCACGGGCTGTATGCTGTCGGTGCTGTGCGGTGTGTTCGCCGCCGTGGAGCCGGACGCCGCCGCGGCGGCTGCCCTGGCCTCCGCCTTCTGGAAGATCTGCGCCCGCCGGGCGGAGCACCTGGCCGCAGACCGGGGCAGCGGCAGTTTCCGCACGGCGCTGCTGGACGCCGCCAATACGCTGACGGCATCTGACGCCGCCCGCGAGGCGGAGATCCTGACTCTCTGACAAAGAAGCCCGCCCGGTCCTGACGGACCGGACGGGCCTTCTGTTTTGCGAGGCAGGCGATCACTCCAGCTCCCGGGTCTCAAACATCTCCTCAAAGGAACGGATATAGTAGTCCGCCAGCCCGCGGATCTCCTCCTGGTGTGCCTCCTCGGACGCGTCGTACACCGCCGCCACCCGGAACCCGGCGGCCTTGGCGGTCTGGATGGCGTGGAAGGCGTCCTCAAACACCACCGTGTCCTTCTTGTTGGACTGAAGGCGGCGCATGGCCCGCTCGTAGATCTCGGCGCTCTCCTTTTTGCCGACCCCCACCTCCGCCACAGTGATAAGTCCCCGGAAGTAGTGGTCGATCCCTGCATGGCGGAGGGCTGCTTCCGCCAGAGGGCGGTCCGTGGCAGTGGCCACATACATCCACACGCCCTCCATCTTCAGAAGGGACAGAAACTTGTCCACGCCGGGCTTTGCCTGGACCTCATGCTGATAGAAATCCGCGACCCGGTCCACTACCCGGCCGATCAGCTCCTCCTCCGTCTGGGGGAGGTGGTAGTGCTCCTTGCAGTAGGCGATCCCGTGCCGGAGGGAGAGGGTCTTCAGCATCTCGTCGGTCTCCGGCTCGGGCTCGATGCCAAGGCCCCGCAGGACGCTGGTGCCCAGGTCCCGCCAGATAGGCATGGAGTCCAGCAGGGTGCCGTCCATATCAAAAATCGCGCTTTGCAGTCTCATGGGAACTCCTTTCGTCTGTTGCCGATGGTCCCTATTGTACCACCGGAGCAGGCAAAAGCGCAATGAAAACCCCGTGAAAAGGAGGAAAAATTCATGCGTCTCTTTCTGGCCATCCAGCTGTCCCCCGCGGTGCGGGAAGCACTGCTGACCGCTCAGGACGCCCTGCGCCGCCAGGGCAGGGGCTCTTTCCCGCCGCCGGAGAACCTGCACCTGACCCTGGCCTTCCTGGGGGAGGCAGAGGACCCGACCAGGGCCCGGGCCGCCCTGTCGGAGGTATCCTGCCGACCTTTCTCCCTGGCGGTGGGCGGCCCGCCGGGGCACTTCGGCGACCTGTTGTGGGCCGGTGTTCGAGCAGATCCGGCCCTGGAGGAGCTGGCCGTGTCCCTGCAGGCGGACCTTCGCTCCCAGGGCTTCTGCCAGGAGGACCGCCCCTGGCTGCCCCACATCACCCTGGTCCGCCGCTGGCGGGGCGAGGCCCCGCAGGTGACCGTCCCCCACGCCAGCATGGTGGTCCGGCAGATCTCCCTCCTGCGGTCAGACCAGATTGACGGCAAACGGATCTACACAGAACTCTCCCACAAATCCCTGCGTTAAAAAACAGCCGGCACCGCTTGGTGCCGGCTGTTTTTACAAAGGAAAGGGGATCTAGGGGAAAACCGTTGGTTTTCCCCAGTTCGTTCGCCGTTGGCGAACGAAGAAATTTCAATCATTTTCGGCAGGACATGCGCCTGCCGAAAATCCCTTGACCCGTGCGCCCTGGGCGCACACACCAGTCCGCAGACTGGTGGTGGGGGAGGTCGAGGGGAAACAGCCGAAATGCCGCCAGCGGCGGAAAAAGTGAGGCTGTTTCGAGGCAGCGGCGCGATTGGCGGCCCGAACAGGGCCGGGAATTGCAATGCCGCAACGGTGTCAGCCTGCTCCCCCTCGAAGCCCTCAGCACAGCTTCGCGCCCGCCGGGATGGAATCATCCACCATGATGAGGTGCAGGCACTCCTCACCGTGCTCGGTGTGGACGGCGGAGATCAGCATGCCGTTGCTCTCCAGGCCCATCATCTTCCGGGGCGGCAGGTTCACAATGGCGATCAGGGTCTTGCCCACCAGATCCTCCGGCTCATACCACTTGTGGATGCCGGAGAGGATCTGCCGGTCCACACCGGTGCCGTCATCCAGAGTGAATCTCAGCAGCTTCTCACTCTTCTTCACGGCATCGCAGGCCTTCACCTTCACCGCCCGGAAATCGGACTTGCAGAAGGTGTCGAAATCCACCTTCTCCGTCAGCTGGGGCTCCACCTCGACGGCGGGCAGGGCGGCCTTTTTGGCCGCGGCCTCCGCGGCCTCCAGCTCCTCCAGGGCCTTGTCCATGTCCAGCCGGGGGAACAGGTTCTCGCCCTTGGTGACGGCAGCGGTCTCAGGCAGAGCGCCCCACTCCGCCGCGGCGTCCCAGGTCCGGCTCTCCGCGGGGGCGCCGATCTGGGCAAAGAGCTTTTCACAGCTCTCCGGCATGAAGGGCGTCAGCAGGATGCCGCAGATGCGGGTGGCCTCCAGCAGGTTGTACAGCACATGGGCCAGCCGCTTGCCGTTGGTCTCCATATCCTTTGCCAGGGCCCAGGGGGCGTTCTCGTCGATATACTTGTTGGCCCGCTGGATGACCTTGAAGATCTCGTCCAGAGCCTTGTGGGGGGCGAAGGTCTCCATGTCCTCTTCATAGACGCTCCGCAGGCCCTCCGCCAGTGTCCGCAGCTCCTGGTCAAAGGGCTGGGGCTCGGCGCAGGTCCGGCACTCGGCAGGCAGCGCTCCGCCAAAGTACTTGCCCACCATGGCGGTGGTGCGGGAGACCAGGTTGCCCAGGTCGTTGGCCAGGTCGGTGTTGATGGTCTGGATCAGCAGTTCGTTGGAGAAGTTGCCGTCGGAGCCGAAGGGGAACGTCCGCATCAGGAAGAACCGCAGGGCGTCCACGCCGAACTTCTCCGCCAGGATATACGGGTCCACCACGTTGCCCTTGGACTTGGACATCTTGCCGCCGTCCAGCAGCAGCCAGCCGTGGCCGAACACGTGCTTGGGCACCGGCTCGCCCAGGCTCATCAGCATGGCGGGCCAGATGATGGAGTGGAACCGGACGATCTCCTTGCCCACGATGTTGACGCCGGGCCACCAGCCCTTGTCGTAGTCGTGGTAGCAGTCGTTGTCATAGCCCAGGGCGGTGATATAGTTGCTGAGGGCGTCCACCCACACATAGACTACGTGCTTGGGATCGAAGTCCACCGGAATGCCCCAGGAGAAGCTGGTGCGGGAGACGCACAGATCCTCCAGGCCGGGGTCCAGGAAGTTCTTCACCATCTCGTGGACGCGGCTGCGGGGCTGGAGGAAGTCGGTGTTCTCCAGCAGATCCCGGACCTGGTCGGCGTACTTGCTCAGGCGGAAGAAGTAGGCCTCCTCCTCCGCGTCCTGCACCTCCCGGCCGCAGTCGGGGCACTTGCCGTCCACCAGCTGGCTCTCGGTCCAGAAGGACTCGCAGGGGGTGCAGTATTTGCCCTTGTAGGTGCCCTTGTAGATGTCGCCCTTGTCGTACATCTTCTTGAAAATCTTCTGGACGCTCTCCACATGGTAGTCGTCGGTGGTGCGGATGAACCGGTCGTTGGAGATGTTCATCAGCTTCCACAGGTCCTTCACGCCCCGGTCTCCCTCTACGATGTTGTCCACGAACTCCTTGGGAGTGACGCCGGCCTCCTTGGCCTTGGTCTCGATCTTCTGGCCGTGCTCGTCCGTGCCGGTGAGGAACATGACGTCCTCGCCCCGCAGGCGGTGATACCGGGCCAGCGTGTCCGTGGCCACCGTACAGTAGGTGTGGCCGATGTGGAGCTTGTCCGAGGGATAGTAGATGGGCGTTGTGATATAGAATTTTTTCTTTTCCATGGGATTCTCTCCTTTAAAACGGCAGCTCCGAATGGAAGAGCGCCGGTATTTGCCTGAATTATTATTATAGTTTGAAAATCCAAAAAATACAAGGGAAGATGCGAAAAACGGGCCGTCACACAAGCCGCCTCTCCTCGTGGGGATTGTATTTTTCGCAAAATTCCGATACAATAGGAACGCTGTATGATTTTCACAAGGGAGGATGCGCCCATGAAACTGGTATCCTGGAACGTTAACGGCCTGCGGGCCTGCCTGGGCAAGGGATTTCTGGACTTCTGTGCCGTGGCCGACGCGGACATCATCTGCCTGCAGGAGACGAAGATGCGCCCGGAGCAGGCAGAATTTGATCTGCCCGGCTATCACCGCTACTGGAACAGCGCCGACAAGGCGGGCTATTCCGGCACCGCAGTGTTCACCCGGCACCAGCCGCTCTCCGTGACCTATGACTTCGGTATCGATGAGCACCGCCACGAGGGGCGGGTCATCACGGCGGAGTACCCGGACTTCTACCTGGTGTGCTGCTACACTCCAAACTCCAAGGATCAGTTGGCCCGGCTGGACTACCGCATGGCCTGGGAGGACGACATCCGGGACTACCTGCTGGATCTGGACGCCAAAAAGCCTGTGGTGTACTGCGGGGACCTGAACGTGGCCCACCAGGAGATCGATATCAAAAATCCCGGTCCCAACCGCCGCAACCCCGGCTTTACCGACGAGGAGCGGGAGAAGATGACGAAGCTCCTCTCCAGCGGCTTTGTGGACACGTTCCGGTATCTGTACCCGGACAAGACCGGGGCCTACTCCTGGTGGAGCTACCGCTTCAATGCCCGGAAGAACAACGCCGGGTGGCGGATCGACTACTTCATCGTGTCGGAGCGGCTGAAGGACAAAATCCGGAACGCCGATATTTGGAGCGAGGTGCTGGGCAGCGACCACTGCCCGGTGGTACTGGATCTGGATGTATAAACTTCATGCGCGTTCGATGCGCCACGAACATCGGCAAATCCTGCACATGAAGTCTTTTTGCATCATTTCCGGCTGCCCTGAAGAGTGCGGGGAAACGGCACATTTCAAAGGTTTGTGATGCTTTGCATCGGAAAACAGGACCGGACCTGCTGGGTCCGGTCCTGTTTCAGCTCAACAGGGCGTTCATCTCCTCGATCTCCAGATCCTGGAGGGCCCAGTTGATGCCGTAGCCCACCACCTTGCTCAGATCCCGCACCTGCTGGTCGATGTCCCGCGTAGTGACCATGAAGGCATCATGCTCCCCGCGCAGCCGTTCCTCATCCACCTTTTCCACGCCGGACTCCTCCAGAATGTCCGCCGCCAGGGTGGCGGAGTCCACCACCGTGGGCACGCCGATGGCGAACACCGGCACCCCCAGCGTCTCCCGGTTCAGCGCCGCCCGGTGGTTGCCCACGCCGGAGCCGGGGATGATCCCCGTGTCGCTGAGCTGCACCGTGGCGCACACCCGCCCGCACCGGCGGGAGGCCAGGGCGTCGATGGCCAGGACCATGGCGGGCTGGACTTCCGCCACCAGACCCCGCACCGCCTCCGCGGACTCCACGCCGGTGGTGCCCAGCACGCCGGTGCGGAAGGCCGACACCGGCCGGAACCCGGCAAACTGCTTCGGCATGGCGGAGAGCAGGTGCCGGGTGATCAGCACGCTGTCCAATGCCAGGGGGCCAACGGCGTCCGGCGTCATGGCTGCGTTGCCCAGGCCCACCACCAGGGCGGAGCCCTCCACCGGCAGCAGGGCCTTCAGCTCCGTGCCCACGGCCCGGACCGCCCGCTCGAAAAAGTCCGCCTTCCGCTGCCAGAAGGTGGTGAGGTCAATGGTGAAATAGCTGCCCTGGGGCTTGCCCAGGGCCTCCTCGCCCCGGTGGTCCAGGATGTCCACCCGGGTGACTGGGTATCCCTCCAGCTTGCTCTTGGTCGCCTTCACCCCCATGAGGCGGGTGGTCCGCTCCGCGGACTCCTGCCAGAGCTCCCGGGCCTCCAGGGCCAGGTCGGTACGTTTTATGAACAATGCGAACCGCCTCCCAAACACAAAATCTAGTGGTCTGCTCACTAGGTTTTGCGGTAGGCGGCACGATATACAATTTTAGCCCGAAAAATATAAAAAAAGGCTTGCTTTTTGCGCCGTTCCCTGTTAAAATATCATTCTGCATGGTGGGAACTGGTTCCCACAGTCAAATTTTCTGCCTAAGGAGGTGTTTGGTTTGCCGAATATCAAGTCTGCCAAGAAGCGCGTTCTGATCGCCGAAGTGCGCAACGCCCGCAACAAGGCCGCGAAGTCCGAACTGAAGACCGCCATCAAGAAGTTCGAGGCTGCTGCCGCAGAAGGCAATCGCACCGAGGCCGATGGCGCGTACAAGGTTGCAGTGAAGAAAGTCGATCAGGCTGTTGCCAAGGGCATTCTGCACAAGAATACGGCCGCTCATCGCAAGAGCGCCATGACCCTGAAGCTCAACAAGATCGGCTGATCATATCGGGCCAAAAGGACATCCGTTCGGATGTCCTTTTTTGTTTTCTGGCCAGGGGGCTTTTCCCGATTCTGGCCCTTTTCTTTTCCGCAGGGCGTGTTATAATCGTCCGTAGGATCAGAATTCCGCTGAAGAGGTGACTGCCATGCCGCTGTTCGACACCCACGCCCACTACAACGACGACGCCTTTGACCAGGACCGGAAGGGGCTGCTGGACGCCCTGCCGGACGCCGGAGTGGGGGCTGTGGTGATCCCCGGGGTGGACGTGGAGAGCTCCCGCTCTGCCCTGGCCCTGGCGGAGAACCGGCCCTGGCTGTTCGCCGCCGCAGGCATCCATCCGGAGGACTGCGCCGGCTGCACGGCCGCGGATTTTTCCGCCATCCGGGACCTGTGCCGGGAGAAAAAAGTGGTCGCCATCGGAGAGATCGGCTTGGACTACTACTGGGCGGAGAATCCGCCAAAGGAATTCCAGCAGATGGTGTTCCGCCGCCAGCTGGAGCTGGCGCTGGAGCTGGAGCTGCCGGTGATCGTGCACGACCGGGAGGCCCACGGAGACAGCCTGGAGATCGTAAAGGAGTTCCCCGGGGTGCGGGGCGTATTCCACTGCTTCTCCGGCAGTCCCGAAATGGCGGAGGAGCTGCTGAAGCGGGGCTGGTATCTGGGCTTTGACGGTCCGGTGACCTACAAAAACGCTCGCCGGGCGCCGGAGGTCGTGGCCGTCACGCCCCTGGACCGGATCGTGGTGGAGACGGACGCGCCCTACATGAGCCCGGTGCCCAACCGGGGCAGGCGGAACGACAGCCGGAATCTCCCCTACATTGTGGAAAAACTGGCGGAGTGGAAGGGCATCTCCCCGGAGGAGATGGCGGCGCACACCTGGAACAATGGCCTGCGGCTGTTCGGGCTGGAGGGGAAGGTATGAAAAAAGCGTTTCTGATGGTCCTGGCCTGCCTGCTGCTGGCGGGCTGCGGCGCGCCGTCAGAGACAGTGACGCCAACGGACTCCTGGCCGGATTCCGCTCTGGTGGAAACCAATGAAGCGGCTGCTGAATCCCCGCCGGAGCCTATTTCAACCGCGCCTGCCGAATCCCCGCCGGCAACCGCCCCGGCGGAACCCCTCTCCGCCCCCGCCGTGGTAACGGCGGGGG